>DASYPF010000220.1:0-3975 GCA_036006905.1 Acidobacteriota bacterium | reverse complement strand
TCCGAAGATCTAATAAACTAGATTTTGTTAATCTGGCGATCGGCCCTTGGCCACGACAACCTAAGGAGATTGCCATGTTTGGACCCAGAGTTTCCGAGCTTCCGAAGCCCAGGAAGGAACAAGCAAAAGAATGGATGGCGCCGCTCCAAGGGCGAATCGCCTATTATCACCTCAAAACAAAACTATGGTCGGAGCAACGGCTCTGTCGGGTGCGGGAGTTGCTGAAGCAGCACCCCTCTCTTCGCTACTCTTTATTTTCATGCGTGGGATTGCTGGCGTTTTGCCTGGCTGCCGGAACCTTTCTCCTTACCAAATCTGCGGCGGCAGCAGGAAAGTGGGATATTCAGTCGGTTTCCCGCATGGAAGAGAGCACGAACATTTTCGATCGGAACGGAAAACTCATTTATCAGTTTCACCAGAAACAGCGGACCGTGGTGCCTTTATCGCAAATCTCCAAAGAAATGCGGGACGCCATCCTTGCGGTGGAAGACCACAATTTCTATCGGCACTCGGGTTATGAAGGCAGTGCTATCGTTCGCGCCGCCTTTGCCAACTTGGTTTCTGGAAAGGTCACCCAGGGAGGCAGCACCCTTACGCAGCAACTCGCAAAGAATGCATTCTTGAGTTCCGAGCGGTCTTACAGAAGAAAAATTCAGGAATTTTGGCTGGCGTGCAGAATTGAGCGCAACTACTCCAAAGACCAGATCCTTGAGATGTATGCCAATCGCATTTATTTCGGCTCTGGATTTTACGGCGTGGAGGCTGCAGCGCAGGGCTATTTTGGAAAATCCGCAGCACAGTTGAGCCTGGAGGAAGCCGCCACGCTTGCCGGAATCGCTAAGGCTCCCGGCGTTTATTCTCCTCACATCAATCCTTCTTCGGCCGAGAAACGTCGCGATTTGGTGCTGAACGCGATGGCCAGGCGCGGTTTTATCAGCGCCCAGCGCGCCGCCGCGGCAAAACAGCAGCCGCTTGTGGTCAAGGCTCGGACCGATGACTCCGAAGGCGTCGACTACGCCCTCGACTACGTGAAGGATCAACTGCAGGCGATGTTCGGATACAAAAAGATTTTCAACGGGGGCTTGCGTGTTTATACCAGTATTGATTCGGCTATGCAGAAAAGCGCTGAAACGGCCGTAGAGCGGCATCTGGCTGGAATCGAGCATCAGCGGGGCTTCGCCGCCGATACTCGCGCGCAGTTCCTGGGGCGCCACAAAAATGTCACCGACGGTGAAGAAAGACCCGGCTACCTGCAAGGCGCGCTGGTTTCCATGGACGTTCATACAGGCGAAATCTATGCGCTGGTGGGCGGACGCAATTTCAATGAGAGCAAGTTCAATCGCGCCGCTTACGCCAAGCGCCAGCCCGGTTCGGCCTTCAAGCCGATCGTTTATGCTGCGGCGCTGCAGACGGGAATGACGCCCGCGACAATCATGGATGGCAGCCGTCAAGAGTATTGGACGGGAGATGCGGTGTATCGGCCCGCCAACGGTCATAGCACACAGTATGGGCCTGTAACTCTTCGCGTCGCGCTTAGAAATTCGATCAACACTGTCGCAGTCCAAATGGGGGTACTGCTTGGACCGCAAACGATCATCCGCACCGCCCGGGATTTTGGGATGGAAGGGAACCTTCCTCCGGTGCTGTCGTTGCCCTTGGGCACCGGAGAAGTAACCCTGATGGAAATGGTCAGGGCCTATTCGGCTTTCCCGAACCAGGGGCGAGTAACTCAACCAAGCATCATCCGCCGCGTAGAGACCAGAGACGGCCAAGTACTGTACGAAAGTCACCCGGTGACTCGATATGCCATCGATCCCCAGGCTGCGTTCCTGATGACAACGATGCTTACCGACGCCGTGGATCACGGAACCGGAGCCGGTGTGCGCGCGGCTGGTTTTCGTCTGCCTGCGGGCGGAAAGACAGGAACGACGAATGATTTCCGCGATGCCTGGTTTATCGGCTTTACACCCGACGTGGTGACTGGCGTCTGGGTGGGTTTTGATGAGCCGCGAAAAATCATGCGCAACGGCTACGGGGCGACCCTTGCAGTTCCCATCTGGGCCGATTTCATGAAACACTGCTTCAACCGGCCTTCCGTCACGGAATTTTCGATGCCTGCGGGAATCGAGCGAGCCTCTGTCTGCGCTGAGAGCGGGCTGCTGGCCACTCCGGCCTGCGACAAAGCGCATATGGAGTATTTCCCCGGCGGCAGCGTTCCTCACTCTTCCTGCGATACACACGGCAAAACGGAGCCTTCAATAGACTCGGACGCAGGCAACTCTTCAGACCCGGACGCAGGCAACTCTTCGACCGACCCTAAGGCTGCATCGATATTGATTTCACGCCTTCCCAAGTCTAGTCAATGAAGAGGGAGCTCGAGACCGACCGATGGAAACGTATTTTGCGACAAAATCCCGAGCGTCAAGACCGAGCCGCGCGCGTAAGCAAGCGGACCCTCGATGTAGCGATTACCACCAGAGCAGAGTGACTAAATAATATTCGCAAATTCTCGCCCGACCCAGTTATGTCAGTCGATACATTGCAGCGCTGACTTCCGAAGAATTGTCGTTCCGCAAATTCCAAAGCGAGACGGTTTTCGTTCACCAGCAAGGAACCCAGAATCTCTTGGCCTAGTCAGCTCATTAACCCATCCAGCAAGATGGTGTCTCCTTCGATCGACACTATCCATAATCTAGGCTCTGTGACGCCTTCAGCGTCAAATGAATTTATCGGGGACTAACCGGCGGCGTCGCCCGCCTGAGGCGGGCATTGCCGCCGGCTATTCTCTGTAAACCCTTCGGGTTTTCAATGGACTGGTGAATAATCCGAGCTAGCAGATCGGCAACATGCCCGCCAAGAAGCGGCTTTGACAATTTCGGTAACGCGGGAAAATAGAGATCTAATCACTCAGAACCACGTCGGTCAGGAGCGCTGCGCGCACGACGGTTTTGCCGTTATAGTCGATCAGGCCGAGCTTCCGAAACTTGTTCATGAAATAAGTGACACGCGGGCGGGTAGTGCCGATCATTTCCGCAAGAATTTCATGACTTACCAGGGGTATTGTGACATCAGGCGTAGCGTTCTGGTTGCCCAACCGAGAGAGCTTCAAAAGCGCCCGCGCCAGCCGTTTTTCGCTGTGATTGAAGAGCTGGTCGCAGAGATCTTCTTCCAGGGCGATGTTGCGAGCCAGCAGCAGGCTGACGAAAGTCTCGGCAAACTCGGGCCGGCTGTGTATGGCCCGCACCATGGCTGATTTGTCGAGTCGGAATATTTTAGAAGGTTCCAGCGTCTCGGCCGTGCCCATCTGTACAGTTTGGCCGACCAGGCATCCCTCACCGAAAAACTCTCGCGGCCCCAGCATAAAAAGTGTCGCTTCTTTCCCGGCCGTAGAAACCACGGAAATCTTGACCTTGCCGCTCTCGATAAAAAACAGGGCCTCGGCCCGGTCTCCTTGTGAAAAAATTCTCTTGTGCGCGCCAAGATCGAGAGCCGTCTTTCCCTCCTTTACTTTTTCCAGAAGTCTCTCGACGTAGTGGTGGTTCTGCTTCTTAATTTTTGGCGGTCGGAGTTCTTTCGTCGGCACCTTAGTGCTCCACGTCTACCCTGGTTGGTTTCAGGTAGAGACCAGCAATTATTGTCCTGAAACAAGCTCGCGGTCAATACATGACCGTAAAATCTTTATGAATCTACACCCAAATACCAAGGTGTTCAAAAGCGAACAGACACCCATCTTCGAAGCTTGTAGGATAGAAGAGGACGTCTTCTCGGGGCAGGTCAGGAACACCAGATCATTTGGCAACCGCCCTGGGAAAGCGCTCCTGCCTTGAAGTCCCATCAAGTCTCCGACGGGTTTTCAACGCCACGCGAAGTACACCAGAAGGAGAACAGAAATGTCAATTCTAGCTTGGATCGTCCTAGGCTTGCTGGCTGGATTTATCGGCAGCAAGATTGTCAATAAGAGGGGTGAGGGCTTTG
>DASYPF010000219.1:0-3910 GCA_036006905.1 Acidobacteriota bacterium | reverse complement strand
TTCGCCGAAGGTTTTGATGTGTTCACTCGCAGTCGCGGCCCGCTCAGTGGTGATTACTCCGGCTATCGGACAGGCGATTTCCCTGCGACGGAGGACGTGTTCGGGCGCCTGATTTTTCTACCGGTTCTCTCCGAACCCGTGGAAGGCGCTGTGGACAAGGTCGTAGGAATTCTCGAAAAAGTGGCGGATCGCGCTGCCGTGGGAAAGATTGGATAGCTAGGGAGCGTGGAGAAAATTCGAATTTCGAATGTCAAATGACGAATGGCGAATGACGAATGGTGAATGACGAATAACGAATGACCAATGACGCTTTTCCTGCCTACTGCCTTAAAACAGCGCCATGGCCAAGCGCTTTCGGTACTCTTCGGTAAGCTCGCTGCGCTCGCCAGCGATGGCGAAAACCGAGATCATGGCTTTTCGCGCCGCTTGGTCTTGAAAATCTTTATCGCGCTGTACCACATGTAGAAATTCCTGCAGAGCGCCTCGGTAATCTCCTGATGCCGCCAGACAACAGCCGTGTGCGTAGCGTGCAGCAAGATCCTCCGGATCGGCGGCGGCTTTCTCGGCGGATGCCATGGCCGCGCCGGCCTTTCGGCACACCTCCCGAAACTGAAGAAGCTTCTTGAGTTTGCTTGCCTGATCGGCGAACGGAGAGCTGTAGGGAACCCTTTCCCAAAGCCGGGCGGCGCTTTCCAACTCCCCTTCAGACATCAGAACCTTGCCCAGCTCTATTAGGGCTCCGCCGTGCGATGGGTCAAGCTGCAGTGCTTCCTCAAAGACGGCACGCGCATTGGCGCCTCGATTGGCCAGCGCCATCCCTTCTTCAAATTTGCGGTCTGCAGCGCTGGGGCAATAGCGGCGAAGAAAATCTCGGACTTCTGCTTCGGGGAGAGCACCCGCCATCTCGTCAACCATTCTCCCGTCTTTGAAGACTTTGACGTTGGGGATGCTGCGAATGCGAAATTGCTGCGCCAACTCCGGGTTGGCGTCGGTGTCGACCTTGGCCAGAAGAAAATCGCCCTGAAATTCGGCCGCAAGTTTTTCCAGAATCGGCCCCAGCATTCGGCACGGGCCGCACCAGGAGGCCCAGAAGTCGACCACAACGGGGCGCTTTCGTGATTGTTCGATGACGGCTTGCTGAAAATCTGCTGTGCCGACGTCTTGGACAAATTGTTCGTCGGTCAAGGGGTTCTCCGCTAAAATCAAGCTGCAAGTTTATGTCCAAATCGGCCGGTAACAACTGTTTATTTTGTAAGGTCACTCGAGGCGAGATGGAGAGCCATCTGGTGCTCGAAGACGATCTCTCCTGTGCGTTTCTCGATCATCGTCCGTTGTTTGCCGGACACTGCTTGTTGATTCCAAGAGAACATTACGAAACTTTGATAGATTTGCCGCCCGCGTTGATTCCGGTTCTTTTCGGCAATGCCCAACTTCTAGCGCGTGCGATGGAAGAGGGCTTGCTATCAGATGGATCACTTGTGGCGATCAACAACCGAGTGAGCCAAAGCGTGTCCCACCTGCACGTCCATGTGGTACCGCGCCGCAAGAAAGATGGATTAAAAGGATTCTTCTGGCCGCGCCAGCCGTATAAGGATCCGGAAGAAATGGCGGATGTACAAAGCAAACTTCGCATGGCGATCGCCAGAATTCGAACAGACATATCCGAGCCGCGACCATAAGGAACGGACATTCGACGGGACGCTACTTGCTCACGCGCGGCTCCAAACTATTCTCGACACTTCCAAGTCTGGACAGGGCGAGAATCGGAGGGTCAATTTCATGCAGAAGAACATCTCAATGCTGATAATTTGCGCTGCCGCCTGTATTCCTGTGCTGGCGCAAGCGAGTCACGCGCCGTACGCGGGTCAGCAGACGCGGCAAATCAAGGCGCTCTCTAGCGAAGAGATTCAAGAATATCTGCAGGGCCAGGGAATGGGACTGGCAAAGGCGGCCGAACTGAACCACTACCCCGGCCCGAAACACGTTCTTGAGCTTGCCTCCAAACTCCGTCTCTCGCAAGAGCAAGTTGCCGCCACGCGAAGAATCTATGACAAAATGCACGGAGAGGCGGCGCATCTCGGTGGGCAGATTGTGGACGAAGAGAAGCAACTGGACCGGTTGTTCTCTAGCGGTCGTATCTGCCGGAATGATATGGAAGCAGCAGTCAGTAAAATAGCGCGGCTTCAGGGGGAACTCCGAGCGGTACATTTGGGCGCACACCTGGAAATGAAGCAACAACTTTCGAGCGACCAACGCAGAAAATACGAACAATTGCGCGGCTATCAATCCGGTGGCCATTTACATCAGTCGCATAAACATGTGGAGCGCGAGGATCATGAGCGATGATATGAGGACGGACCCCAATTAATGGAGTCGAAATTGGAGTCTGTCTCTACTTTCAACTTATGTCAGTTCCATTGGGGTCTGTCCCCATTTAATCCGCGTGAGGAGGTAAAGCGTGACGCTAGTCGAGCTCAAGAGATTGTTCGATTATGACAAGTGGGCGACCATTCGAATGTTGGGCGCGGTCGCCGGTTTGAAAGAAGAGCAATACATTAAAGACCTTGGATCGAGCTTCGGCGGGATCCGTGGGACACTGGTACATATCTATGGTGCCGACCGCCTCTGGCTCGATCGGTGGAAGGGTCAGAGTCCCCAGGCGCTCATCAACGAGGCAGAGATCCCCAGCTTCGGCAGGCTGCGAGAAAGATGGGAAGGTTTCCGCAGAGAACTGGATGAGTTCCTCGCTGCATTAACGGATGAAAAGATTCAGGCACCGCACGCCTATACCGACACCGCTGGAAATCCTCACAGAGAACCGTTGTATTGCCAGATGCAGCATCGAGTCAATCATTCAACCTACCACCGCGGACAAGTCACGACGATGTTGCGGCAACTGGACGTAAAGCCAATCGGGACGGACTTGATCACTTATTACCGGGAAAAGGGGGCCAGATGAAATGTAACTTTTTCGTAATTGCGCTGATTGTCATTGGTTCGATCGCGCTCCAGGCCCAACAGAAAAAACCTTCAATTATCGCGGAAGGAGGCGACGCGGAGGAGCGCGCGTCGGCTAGAGTGCTCTATTGGGACCGGGCCAAGAACGGCGCTGCGGGACAGTTTGCAATCGATTACGGACGCCCGGCCTGGAAAAAGGAGTACGAAGATAAAGCGAAGTTTGACGGCATGACCAACGGGAAAGTCTGGCGGCTGGGCAAGGATTTTTGGACAGTACTCGATACGAGCGTTCCTCTAAAAATTGCCGGCAAGGACATCCCGGTTGGGGCGTGGTACCTGGGTTTACATCGTTCCATCGACGGCAGGATCTGGAGTCTGGCCTTCATTGATCCTGCCAAAGTCAGGAAAGCACATCTGGATGCATTCGACATCAACAAAGCTCCGGTGGAGTTTAAGATCCCTATGATTTCCAGCGAAGCCTCGAATGTGACCGAAAAGCTGACCACCCTGCTCTCGTACAAGAAAGAGAGCATAAAAGATGTGACGCTGAAGATCCTTTGGGGAAATATCCAGGTCAGTGCTTCGGTTCAGGTGGCGCTGTAATCAACGGTCATCACCACTAAGACGGGTGACGCGAGCCATGTCAAGAAGGGCGCATGATCGGCGGCCACCGGCTTGCTGGCGGCACTCACAGAGCCGCGACCGGAAGGGAGCGGCGCGCCAGATTGAGTCATCGCGATCAGGCTCGCAAAATCTGAACGTCCACATCGTTGTTGCAGCAACTGGGCGCTGGTGTAGTCGCAAAGTGTTACATCGGCGCCCGCTTCCTTCCGGTCGCGGCTCTGTGGCTGCCGTGCTCGCACACTCATCGTGGCGATGGACGCCTTTTTGGCCGCCAAACTATGTGGGAAGGTAGAATGTACTCCCCAAGTTTCCCCGAACTTTTCCGGTC
>DASYPF010000218.1:0-10012 GCA_036006905.1 Acidobacteriota bacterium | reverse complement strand
GCCGCTATCCAAGAACCTCCTTTATCGGCTTTCCGGAGGTCTCTCCAATTCTGACGTCCAGCAGCTCAGCCACAGTGGCCGGAATGTCGACATGGTTAATAGGCCGCTCTATTTCTCCAGCAGTAATTCCTTCCCCCATTGCGAGCAGCCAGACATTACGGCAGGAGGCGTCGCCGCTGCGGTGATTGAGAAAGCCGTTGGCGGTGTCGAAATCGCCGTCGCGGCCGAGCTCCGGCAAGATCAAGAAAGTCGTCTTGCCCTTGTATTTGGGATTGGTTTGAATCTCTTCCCAAAGCATACCGGTTAGGCGATCCGTCCTTGTGATCGCTTGTAGATAAAGGGAGTAGGATCCCCAGTGCGCGACGTCCATGTCCCAGAAGTTCACCAGAATCAGGCGAGGCCCAAATTCGCGCATCACCTCACGCGTGATAAAGAATGTCAACTCGTCTCCCGACGTTGGCGCTTCGGGGCCACTGATATACTCAACGAGCGCGCGAGTTAAAGTCTGCCGCACCGCCTGATCAAGTTGGCGTCCCGCCTTGAAGATGGTCCAGCCAATCCCCTCATAACCTTCGCTCAAGATACTTTCCAGTTGACGAAGGACGTTCTCCCGGCTGGCCACTCCCTGATCCGGTCTCTTCTTTAGAACTGTGCTCACCGCTTCCAGCAGAAGCTGTTTGGGAAGGACTACGTTGGCCCCATACGGCATGCCCCAATCGCGGTCCGATCCCGCGCCCATGGTCGAAAAACTTTTATTGGTGGCGATTACCCAGGCGTCCAGCGATCCCGCGCCCGACTGTTTTCGGTAGTATTCAAAAATCGTGGGGCTGGAAGGGGGCTGGAAACCGAAGTCGTCCACACGCTGCCAGTTACCGGTTACGATGCTGGCAGTTGAATTGAAATGAGACAAAACCCCACTGTTGGCACAGCGTTGAAAGAATAATCCGTGTGGGCGCATTTTCGCCAGAGAGGGAATGTTTTTCAATCCGTCCTGCGAAAAAGTTTCAGAGTAGCGGACGCCGCCGCCGAAAGTGACAATGATGATTTTCCGCGGCGAATCCGACGCAGGGGGGCGCAGCCTGGCCCACAGCGAGTCGGGCATGATGCGCTGGGCGATGGTTAAACCGGCGAGTTGGACGAACCGGCGACGGTTTAGAAGGTCGAATGTCGAATTGCGAATGTCGACTTGCGAGTGTCGAAGGTCGAATGTCGAAGGTCGAATGTCGATTTGCGAGTGTCGAAGTTCGAATGTCGAAGGTCGAATGTCGAACGTCGCATTGTTGTCGGTCGCAGGGCCGCCGTTGTTGACGCGATTAGAACTCCTCAGTCCAGACTTCATTGTCATTGATTCTAATCATTTACTGTTCGACTTTTGAGCTGCGGCTTTAGACATTCGACATTCGCAATTCGACATTCGACATTTCAAACTTCGTCATTCGAAATTCAATACTCCATAATCTCGCCACCCCTAATCTTCCTGCGTGCCCCCGGTCCCAGATCCAGGGGCTGATCATAGCCGGGCTGGATATTGCCGTCCGGCGTGTAATAGGGACCGATGTCGCAGGCCATGCTTCCCCTTCCTTCCGCGACAAATTCAATCGAGGTGATCAGCTTGGCGGATTTATATCCGTATTTGGCGGGAGCAATCAGGCGCAGCGGCGCTCCGTGGCGATCCGGGAGGGGCTTGCCTGCCAGATCGAGAACCAACAGAACTCGCGGGGCAAGCATCTCTTCCAATGACATATACTCGTACCACTTGTCGGCGCAGTCAATTCGAATGGCTTTGGCCTTCTTTAGCGGCCGCACTGCTTCCATCAAGTCGCCGAAATGAAATCCACCCCAGGTCGCGCGTGACGACCAGCACTGGACACACTTCATCCGAGAGTTCTGCGTGGCCTGTGGAAAGCGACGAAGCTGCTGCAGTGAGATTGACTGAGCTCGTTCAACTAAACCGCCCACTCTTAAGCGGTACTTTGCCTGATCGATAGGCGGTATCGGGTTGTACCACATGATGCGAAAGCCGAACTCATCGGGTTGGTCAGTGGGAACCAGGAGCTTGGGTCTCTCGCGCTGAAAAGGGTTCAGCGCGACCGCTGCCGCTGCAAGAAATTCGCGACGTCTGACGCGATGTCTGGAATCTAAGGGTTTCATCTTACAATCAGATCTAATCGTTTCACGCCGGCGGCATGTTTTTCAACCGCGGTTCTCTCCTCTGCAGTCAACTGTTCATGAAGGGCTCGCTCGGTTTTGGCTTGGTCTGGTTTACCCAGACGGTCATAAATTCGTGCCAGGCGGTAATGAGTAGTCGGGTTCGTAGGATTCAGCTGGATGCTGCGCTGCAACTGCTCGGCCGCACGGACAAAGTCCCTTCTTCGTTCCAGCAGCAGACCAAGCTCAAAATGTGATTCCCAATAATTTTCGTTCAATGCTATCGACTTTCGCAGCAAAGACTCAGCCCGTGAGACTGATGACTGTTGACCGATGACTGATGACCGTTGACCGATGACTGATGACCGATGACTGATGACCGATGACTGATGACTAGTGACCGATGACTGGCTCGCAGAGCCAAGTTGCGCGATCAATCCCTTGGCATGCAGAAACGGCCCCAAGTAATTGCGCGCGTTTGCGCGAGCATATTCTGCAAACTTTTGGCTGACTTCAGGAATGCGAATTCCAGCGTGATCGATTATGCGGGCTAAAAAAACATAAGGCTGCTCGATGTCGGGAGCCAGCGTGGTGACCCGTAGGAAAGAGTCCACCGCGTCTTCAAACCTCCGCTGTCCGTAATAAGCAACACCCAGAGCCAGCTCCAACTGAGCGCTCTTTTCAAAAATCTTCTTGGAAGACTCAAGCACTTGAATCGCCACGTCGAAGTTTTGGTGCAGCAGTAGAACATGCGCCAGATCGAAGTAGTAAGATTCTTCAGCGGGATTTAGCCGGATGGCTTCCTGAAGTTCCAGTATTGTTCTGTCGAATTGGCCGTCAGCCTCGTAAGCTTTACCCAGCAGGTTATGTAAATCGGCGCGGTTGACCAATGACAGACCTTTCTTGGCAAGCTCGATCGCCTCTTTCGTTTGGCCCGCATTTAGATAGAAGGTCATCGCGCGGGGGATCGCCTCGTGGTCGCCCGGGACCCTGTCGGCATAGCGACTCTCGTATGACGCGGCTTGGGACCAATTCTCAGTCTCAGAGAAAAAGAGGGCTAGACCGTGCAAAGTGATTGGGTCATCGGGGGCAAGAGAAGCGGCGCGGGAAGCTGCGTCCATTGCGGGCTTCTTCTTTTTTAGCTTTAGATACGTCTGAGCCAGCGCCACCCAGACATGAGGAGATCCGGGCTGTAGGCTCGATGCCCTTTCCAGAGTCGCAGCCGCAGCAGCCAGATCATTCCCGTCGAGCGCTAACAGGCCGAAGCGATAGGCAGCCTCGAAATTCGCGGGTTCCGCTCTGGCGATCCGCCCCAGCATGCGGCGCGCTTCCACTTTTTTGCCAGCCGCCAATAGTTGCATGGCTTGCTCAACGCTGTCGGTGGGCGCCGCTTGGGCCGCAACAAGACTGAACATCAGACAAAGGAAGCAGAGAAAGCGCGGCACCATGCTACAAATACATTACCAGCAAGAAGTAGCCTGGCTGAAGGCCACAACAAAAAAGCCGTTCACGTCCACGATCACGTGCACGAGCACGTCAACGACCACGTCCACGATCACGTGCACGAACATGTCAAGGTACCCGTTAACGCCCTTACGATTTCGCCGCGCGGCGTATTTACGAGGTTTTCGTCGTCAGCGTGGACTTCGCCGTGGTCGTTGACATGGTCGTTGACGTGTTCGTGCACGTGATCGTGAACGTGAACGGCTTCTCATTGCTGCACAACAAGCAAGATCTTACAGATTAGTAATTCAAAGACACCAAGACCTTGTGTCCTGGTGTCTTGGTGGTTTGCTTGCGATCTCCTAAAATTCAAACCTCAACGCAAACTGAATGTGCCGCTCCGTTGCGGGAAGAGTTCCGTTAATCCGGCCGAAGTCACTGGCGCCCTGTGTGGCGCTGATCGTCCCAACGTTGAACTGCGGCGTGTTAAACAGATTGAAGAACTCACTCCGGAACTGAATCCTGTATCGCTCAGAAACGGGGAAGTCTTTGAAGAGCGAAAAGTCAACGTTTCGGAACGGTGGGCCGTAGTTGCTATAGTTCCCCAGATTCCCGTACGTGCCGGGAGCAGGCGCCGTCACTGCAGTGATGTCAAACCACAGATCGGGAGTACGCCCCCCGGGCGGAGGACTGTTGGGATCTTTCCCCGAGACCAGATCGGGCCGGACGGTCCCGCCGCAGCCGCAGTTTGCATTCCGTGTCCCCAGGTTAAAGGCGTGCCCGCTCTGTAGCGTGACGATCGCGTTCGCTCGCCAGTTCCCAATTAAAGCCTCAGGAACACCGGTCAGGTTGGAACCGAATTTCCTGCCTTTGCCCAAAGGCAAGTCCATGACCGTGCTGTAAGAAAACCGATGCTTGAGGTGGAAGTTGGCATGCGAATACTCGTTGCTCCAGTTAGTGACGTCGCGCGTGCCCGGACCGCCTGCCAGCGTCGTGCCGACGTTGGTCAGCGCGTGCGACCAGGTGTAACTGGCCAGGAACTGCAATCCGTTCGAATACGTCTTCTCCACTCTGGTAAGCAGGGCGTGGTAGTTGGAAAAGCCGTTTGAGTTAGTGACTACAGTACCGCCGATGAACGGCAAGCGGCGGCGCGGATTAACAGGCGCACTCGGATTGGGATCATTTCGCGGCTGGTTCGGATCGTTCAGATTCACCAGGTGCTGGCCCCTGGATCCGACGTAGGCGACTTCCCAGGACGTGCGGAACCCGAGTTCTCTCTGAATTGCAAAGTTCCACTTGTGCACCAGCGGATTTAGGAAATTGGGAACCACGGTGCGGAAGGTAATGGCGGCCGGTAAGGTGAAGACATTCACCGGGAAACCCTCCGAGAAACGTCCCAGATTCGGCACCAGAGAGAACTGGTCGGCATATTCAAGCCGCTGCTCCGAATTGAAAGGCAGGCTTTCACCCCGATTGGGATTTCCGCCCTGATTTTCCTCGCCGCCGTAGAAGATGCCGTATCCAGCGCGAACCACGGTTTTCTCCTGCATCTTCCAAGCGATCCCAAGTCGTGGCGAAAAATCTTTCTTGTCCCAGGGGATCAGGTACTTGCTGGCGACGCCGCGCTCCACTTTAATCTGCGGGAATGCAGTGGCAAAGTTGGGCGGCAGCGGTGCGTCCTGGTCGTTACCCTTCGGGATGACCAGAACAAGCCGGTCCTGATCGAAATTGGACTGCCGGCCGAAGCGTTCGCCAATCGGTGAAAACAACTCGTAGCGCAGGCCGATATTCAGCGTCAACTTTGGGCTGAGCTTCCAGTCATCCTGGATGTACCAGGCATACGCTTTCTTTTCCGACGAGATGAAGTTTCCCGACGTGATGCGGCTGTTCCCTGGATATCCGAGCAGCCAGCCCGCTATTCCGTCGCCGGTATCGGAAGGAAATTGTGGATGCTGAGTCCGATTCCTTTGGAAGCGAACCGTGCCTCGGGGCGAGGGGACCTGGAAGAAGGGGAAACCGATGGGCCGGTATTCGAAACCAAATTTAATCGAGTGGGCCTGCTTGATGACCGAAACGTTCTCTATAAAGTCATAGACGTTTGAGTATTCGAGCGTGGGTAACCACTCGGGACCACCGACAGCGCTGTAGCCGTCCGGCTCAATCTGCGGCAGTCCTCCATTTAGAGGGCCAAATGTCTGAATGCCGCCGATGCCGAATTGTTTCTGGAGATCCTTGTCAGCGTTGGCTTGGGTTCTCTGAGTCACCAGGCGAGAATAGGCCAGGCGAGTCTCAGTAAAGAGCTTGGGGCTGAAAACTCGCGTCCAGCTAAGCATCACGTTGCGTCCTTTATTGCCTTCCGTCTCCCCTGCAAATCCCGCAGCGTCGAGAGGTCCTGGGAATGGCGGCTGCTGAAATTTGTCCTCGTTCGACCAGCTCAAGCTTCCAAACAGACTGTCTTTCTCGGACAGCTTGTGATCGATCCGGACGTCCCATTGATTCACATCCGCCGTGCCGGCGGTCACGATCAGGAAATTGTTGTTGGGGATGCGCAGTCCCAAGTTCTGGTTTGGATTTGGATAAAGGTCGATCAACTTCTTGGCGATCGGATCCCATCGATTCGACGGGATTATGTTCCCGGGAAAAGGATCACGCACCAGCGCCGTTTTTCCGTCTGAAGTAGTTACCGTGCGCGTTGTCAGGATGTCGTAAATCGAACCTTGAAGTACCGGGCGCCCCAGGGCGTCCGTGCCCAGGACCTGATTGGTCAGCAGGCTGGAAAAGTCTCCATTCTTAAACGCAGTATTGGGAATGGTGCGCACCAGCGTATTGCCGATGCCCGGAACCGCACCGCCCGTCGACCGGATTCTGGTGCCCTGATAATCAAAGAAAAAGAAAGTTCGGTCTTTGATGATCGGTCCGCCGATGGCTCCGCCAAATTGGTTCTGTTTGAATGGCCCCCGGTTCTTGCCGGCTTTGTTTGATTCCCACTGATTGGCGTCCAGTTTGTCATTCTGCAGAAACTCAAAAAGCGAGCCATGAAAACCATTGGTGCCCGATTTCAAAGTGACATTGATGACTCCGCCTGCGCCTCGACCATACTCTGCATTGTAGCCGTTGGTCAGGATCTTCATCTCGCCGATAGCTTCGATTGACGGGCCAATCACGTAGGCTGTTTGGTTGATGAAATCGATGACATTCACATTGTTGTCGACGCCATTGAGCAGAAAATTGTTCTGGCCATTGGAGCGAACGCCGTTGGCGGAGAATCCTCCGCCGGCTGCATCGCGGGCGCCAGGTTCCGGAGGAAGCACGGCCGGAGCGACTCGCGCCAGGAACGAGAACTTGCGCTGTCCCCCAAGCGGCAGTTGAGTGACTTGTACCATCTGTAAGTTTGCCCCAAGTTCGGCGCTCTCTGACTGAAGGGCCGGAGTGGCTCCGGTCACTTCGATCGACTCGCTTACCTGACCGACTTCCAAACTTACATCGACCGGCACGCGCTCTCCGGCGTTCAACTTTACGCCTTTCTGCACGGCCTTCTTAAATCCGGACATTTCCACCTCAACGGTGTAAAGGCCCGGCTTCAAAAGAGGCCGGATGTAATTGCCGGAGTCGTCGGTCAGAACCGAGACAGAGACGTGCGTGCTATCTTCGGTGATGGTGACCGTCGCGCCGGGAATCACCGCGCCGGTTTGGTCCTTGACTAGTCCCAGGATCGTTCCCATATCTCGCTGGGCCAGCAAGACTGTTCCGATGCACAAAAGAAAAGTTGCCAGGATGAAAACTCGACAGGTGGTCCTCGTCATAGCTCCCTCCAAGGTAGGAAACGATTACGTCATAAAGAATCGTTTGGACGCGAATGTAATTTAGCCAACCTGACCCGTCAAGCAGAAAACGGCAAATTCTTTCGGAAATTCAATCCATTTTTTTGGACGTGGATGATCGACAAAGTTCACCATGTAAAACGGAGAATTTCGCCGTCGAAAAGCGGCCCCCAACGCGCCTTTGGCGAGGCCGCTTGCAGCGGCCTTGAGCCGCGAAGCGGCGCCATTGGATAGGCCCGCCCGTGAGGGCGGGATACGTAAAGGCCCTCAAGGTAGAGCGCCTTTCGGCGCTTTGTCTTGAAGGGATCTGCACCGATCCCGCCCTGACGGGCGGGCCTACCCAATCGCGCCGCTCCGCGGCTGGCAATGTCCAAACTCCAGAGGCGGCGCAGCAACGCTCAGAAGAGCGAATCAACGTCCTCATAAATGGAGTCGAACGCTACTTCTCTAACGGAAAACGGGAGTAGCGCCCCCTCCGTCTATCCGCACAATTTTTGTCCGGGATATAATCCGCACGATGTCCACACCCAGAGTCTCGGCGCTGTCGCTTTTTGTCTTGCTAGCTTTCTTGCCGCAGCCGTACAAACTCGAAACTGAAGGCCGGAGTCCGTTTCACTACGTTGACCTCGCGCAATCTTTGGGTCTGGTTCACTCCATTGTGTATGGCGGACGCGCCAAGAAAAGCTACATCTTGGAAACCACCGGAAACGGTGCTGCGATTCTCGACTTCGACGGCGATGGTTGGAACGACATTTTCATCACCAGCGGGACGACACTGGAGTCAACGGCGCGCGACGAGACCAGTTTTTGCCGGCTCTATCGGAACGACGGGACCGGGCACTTCGTGGACGTTTCAGAAAAGGCAGGGCTAAACCACGCAGGCTGGGCACAGGGAGTATGCATCGGAGATTACGACAACGACGGCCGTCCGGATATCTTTGTCACCTACTACGGCCACAACATCCTTTACCACAACGAGGGTGGCGGGAAATTCTCGAACGTCACTGCGCAGGCAAAGTTCCCTACCTCGGGAACGCGCTGGGGCGCGGGCTGCAGCTTCCTCGATTACGACCGGGATGGATGGCTTGATCTTTTTGTTTCCAACTACGTCGACCTGGACTTATCGAAGACGCCGAAGCCCGGCGAAAATCCCAATTGCTTCTGGAAAGGAATTCCGGTGATGTGCGGTCCTCGCGGGCTACCGATGGGAAAGAATATTCTCTATCACAACAACGGCGATGGGACGTTCAGCGACGTTTCTCAAAAGGCGGGAATTTTGAAAGCGGGCGGGCGCTACGGCCTAGGAGTGATTGTCGCGGATTTTGACAACGATTCCTGGCCTGATATTTTTGTGGCCTGCGACCAGACGCCAAGCCTGCTGTATCGCAATCGCGGTGATGGAACTTTTGAAGAACGCGGAGCGGCTGCCGGCGTGGCTTACGATGCCCACGGCCGGCTTCAGGCCGGCATGGGAGTAGCGGTGGCTGACTTCGACCGCAACGGATTTCTCGACCTGGTCAAGACCAATTTTTCCGGCGAGCTCCCTTCGCTCTATAAGAACGAGGACGGAAAGTTCTTCAGCGATATTTCGCGAGAGGCCGGGTTGGCTGTCAATCAACTACTCGGCTGGGGAGTCGTTTTCGTGGATGCGGATGAGGATGGCTGGAAGGACATTGTCATGGCCAACGGGCACGTCTATCCTGAAGTGGACCAAGCATCGGTGGGCGATCGCTACCTGCAGAAGACATTGCTCTATCGCAACCTGCGCACTGGTCGATTCGCGGACCTCACCGCGTCGGTAGGACCCGCTTTCAATGATCTTCGTCCTTCGCGCGGGATGGCGGCGGGAGATCTCGATGGCGACGGACATCCGGAAATCGTGATTATCAACATGAATGAAAAACCAAGCCTGCTGAAAAACGAAGGAGTTCACCAGAATGCGGTGATCGTGAGCTTGACGGGAACGAAATCGAATCGAAGCGCAATCGGGGCGCGCGTGACCCTGGAGTCAGGCGGCCAACGGCAAATAGACGAAGTTCGCAGCGGCGGCAGTTTTTTCTCTCATAATGATCTGGCGCTGCATTTTGGTCTGGGCCGCGCCGCGGCGATAGATCGCCTGGAAATCCGCTGGCCCAGCGGGGCAGTGCAGGAGTGGAAGAATTTACCTGTGAATCATAAGCTGGCGTTCACGGAGGGAGCGAGGGAGGTACGCCAGACGGAGTTCATTGGAAGAGCGGGAGAGCGGGGGAGTGGGGGAGTGGGAGAGCGGTAGAGGAGCGGGTGATCGCCGCTCCAGGAGTCTGGACTTTTTTTGAAACGACAGTCCGATTAAAGCCCGCTGATGGTTTTTTAAAA
This sequence comes from Acidobacteriota bacterium, assembly GCA_036006905.1. GTDB lineage: Bacteria > Acidobacteriota > UBA6911 > JACQSX01 > JACQSX01 > DASXTB01. The sequence goes on along the minus strand of DASYPF010000218.1, from coordinate 245 downwards.
AATAACGTGTAGGCGGAGGCCCGTAGGGCCGCCATTGGGTAGGCCCGGCCGTAAGGCCGGGATTAAGAAGAATATAGAGATGAGAGCCCGCCTATGGCGGGCGACATTGAGCCAAGGACGGTTCTCTCTCCACCTAATGTTGCAAATATCGAATGCCGCGCCTTCAGCGCTCGGGTTCTTTTTTGGATCCTAATCCCGGCCTTACGGCCGGGCCTACCCAATGGCGGCCCTACGGGCCTCCGCCT
>DASYPF010000217.1:0-6091 GCA_036006905.1 Acidobacteriota bacterium | reverse complement strand
AGATGGAGTACGTGCAGGCCGCCGCCCCACTCTGCGTGACGGTGAACGTCTGGCTCGCAATCGTCATCGTACCGGTGCGGGCCGACGCTGAACTGTTGGCGTCGACCGAGTAGCCCACGGTGCCATTGCCGCTGCCGCTGGCGCCTGACGTGACGGTGATGAAGCTGGGGGCGTTGCTGATTGCCGTCCAGGCGCAGTCGGTTTGTGTGGTCACCGTCACGGTTCCAGTTCCACCTGCGGAAGCAAAAGATGCGCTGGTGGGCATTATCGAGTATGTGCAGGCCGCTTGCTGAGTCACCGTGAAGGTCTGCGCCGCAACCGTGATAGTTCCGCTACGCTGAAGGGAGAGAGTGTTTACATCTACCGTAAAATTCACCGTGCCGTTGCCGCTGCCGCTGGTGCCCGACGTAATAGTAATGAAGCTGGCATTGCTGGTTGCCGTCCAGGCGCAGCCGCTGGCTGTTGTCACGGCCACAGTTCCAGTTCCACCTGCGGAAGAAAAGGATTGGCTGGTGGGTGCTATCGAGTAAGTGCAGGCCACCTGCTGAGCCTGAGTCACGGTAAATGTCTGGCCCGCAATTGTCAAAGTTCCCGTGCGCTGGACGGAGAGCGTGTTTACATCCACCGAGAAATTCACTGCGCCGTTGCCGCTGCCGCTGGCGGCTGACGTAATGGTAATGAAGCTGGCATTGCTGGTTGCCGTCCAGGCACAGCCGGTTGCGGTTGTCACACTGACACTTCCCGTTCCGCCAGCCGCGGCGAAAGTCTGATTAGTGGGAGAAATGGAAAATGCACAGCTCTGTCCGGGCGTGGCCGTAAATGTTTTCTTCGTGATGAAGTCGCTTGAGTTTGTGCCATCTCCATTCGCGGAATTGGAGCCGACTACCAGTACCGCATTACTGGTCCCAGTGGAGGGGGCTGTCCAGCGAAACGTGAAGTTGGCAGTGCTCGGGTCGGGCTTGGGGAAATTGTGGGTGACATACTGGATGCTGCCACCCGGGCCGATGCTGGCAACTGCCAGATGGGTGCTGCCCGAATCTGTAATGATGATACTTCCAACGGATGCCGTAAATGGCGTGCCATCCTTGTTGACAAACGCGGCAAAACCGGCAAGGGCAGACGATGCGCCGGTATTAGGGTTTTTGCTCACAGTGACAGTGATGTCATAGCTCTGTCCTGGCGTGTAAGTTGTCGGGAATCCAGTCACCGAAAGCAGGTTTGTATTTTGATTCAAAGGAAATGTTGTATGGCAATTGCTCTGGGCACACATGCTGGAATTGAGAACCGCGTCTGCAGGCGCGCCTGAACTCTCAGCAAGGAGCATGCAGATGGCAACGAAGATTAAGGCGATTAAAATTCCCAGCCCTCTTGAGTATCTCATTCTGGATTTACCTCAGCTTTCTGAAGATATTGAACCCGATTTTGAATCGATTGGTTGTGTTGCTCCCCACATTCGGACCATAACGCGCTGGCGACATCTCGGTTGATGTGGAAAGTACCAGTGTAAATACATGATGAAAAGTTTGCTTCTGCAGTCCCACGGAAACCGCCGGCCGATCGACGAAAAATCCCCGGAAGCCCGCCACACGCGGGACGTATTCTCCTAGGATGGCAATCGAAGGGCGAACTTTTAGTGAAAGCCCAACTCCCATGTTGACGGTGTAATCTTTGTCCGGGTTGGCGGCGAAATCTCTCAAGAACTCCAGTTGCTCGTTATTCACGCTGTTGAAAATGACTGTGGGCGCCGCCATTGCCGTCACATAGCGGTTGAATTCCCGTTCAACCAGTAACTGAATGTGTGGTGAGTGAAATCCGTGGAAGTTATTCTGACCCTCCACGCCTATGTTAGCCGCGAGTGAAATAGGGTCCCCGCGCTGCTGGTGCAATAGATCACCGGTGATGTCCATTTCAATAGTGCGATCGTTGCGCGCCCGGTAAACAGAAGCCATCACGCGGTCCCAAACGCCGTAGTCAAAACCGAAGACGATGTTTGCTGTACTGTCCAAACCGAAGAGTCGTTCCGCGGAACGGCTTCCCTGGAACAGCTCCGCGCTGAACCGATGTTGTACCAGGAAATTCATGTCATTGCGCTGGATCGGCATCGGCTGTGGCAAATTGAGGAAGCGGTTGGAGATCTGCATCGGCTTTTCCCAATCGGAGATGCGGCCGGATTGAGCAGCCGTCGGGGCCGCGGCTTTCGGCGCGCCTGCGGCTGCCGGCTGAGCGGGCCGGCCGGCGACAGCGGTTCCGCTCTTGGGAGGGTTTGCCGGATCAATCACGGTAGCCGTGCCGTCCCGCTTCAACACCACAGTTTTATTTGTCGGATCCGAATAGTGGATTTCGGTGTGAGCGTCGATCACCTGAATCGGGTATTGAAAGCGCTCTGGAAATCGGGCGCGCAAGTCGGGCGTGATGGTGAAGTCGTTTGCGTCGAAAGCCTCACCGAATTCATTGCGCGGGCTGCCGCCCTTAGGATCGATGTGACAGGTAGCACACTGGTTCTGAAATTTTGGGGAGCTGAGTGGATCTTGAGTGAATCGCTGCAGGTATTTTGGAAATCCGAGAAGGGTGAAACAGAAGCTGAAGACTACAAAAGCTCGGAGTGCAAGTTTCATTACAGTACTCCCGATTCAAATAGAGTTTGCATAAGATCACACGGTTCACAGAACTTTTTACCATGGATGAATTATGATAGGTTTATTTCGCCGTCGCAAAATGAAGTAACATACTAGTGGAATTGTCCACAGAACATTTGTGAATATTCGGGCTAGTTCTCAATTCTAAATTTTGGATCGATTTGAAATTTTGGATGTCGGCAAGATTATTGTCTGGCGTCGTCTCCCACCTGCTGCTCTGTTCACTTTTTCTTCAAGCTCAGGCTCGATCTCCTTTTGAAGAAGAAGAAAGATTGAAAACGACCATTGCCGCAGCCCAAGATCCGGTCATCTTGGAGCAGGCCTTTCGATCTCTGATTGACGGCTATCTTCAGCGCGAGGACTGCGAGCTCGCCCAGGAGTGGCTCCATCGTGCTCGGGAGCGAAAGGCAATTCATCAGTTTGTCTCCTACCTCCTGGCGATTGGAAGTTGTCTGGAAAAGCGATTCCCGGAACGCGCGCGACTGCTCTACCTGAGAATCATTGTCGACTATCCGGACGAATCCGATGAGATTGGTGACAAGTATGCCGATTCGGCCCGGCGCAGACTAATTTGGCTTTCCAATGATCGCTCTTGGGTCATCAAAACTCGCGTGCAGTTGGTTCGCCTCATCAGAACGGCAGTGCAGCGTCATGACTTTGGTTCGCTCCGAAAATATGTCAGCAAAGTGAACTTCATCTTTGGCGCCTGCGAAAGCGAGTTCCTTAATTCGAACCTGGAGGAAGTGGCTGCGTTCCTCGATGAAAATTACCGGGCTCGCATTCGAGTGGCGCCGGCGGTCCAGAAATTCCCTTACCATGAGGGTTGGTTCATGCTGGAAACGCGCGGTTGGAGCGCGCCGTACAACTATGTCTACTTCCTGGTGCAGCAGATTCCAGGCGGCTGGGAGTGGATCGGCGGCATCTATTGCGATGAATCCATCGTTCACAAAGTAGCCGTTTCCGAACGTTGAAAAGCAATCACCGCGAAGGCGCGAAGAACGCGAAGAAAAGATTTTTGGGGACTCGTGTCTCGCGAGTCCGGAAAACGTTGTTGAGGCAAACTACTAAGGCAGGAACCAAATACCACCGCGAATTCCCTAAGAAGTCTAAAAGAACTTCGCGTCCTTCGCGCCTTCGCGGTGAAGTTTTTTAGTGGGCTACAAGTTGCGCCCGTTTCCTGGGAACGTCTTTTCGCTTCAGGAAGAAGAAAACAAGCGAGAGCGCAAACAGAAAAAGACTGATGAGTTGTGCGGTGGATAGCGCGTTGTTAAACCACATCCCGCGGGGATCATCCCGATAAAACTCGATGACGAAACGTTGGATGGGATAGAGCAGCCCGTAAGCGAGAAAAACCTGGCCGTCAAAGCGCTTGCGCTTTCGCAGCCAGATCAGCGCGCAAAGGACCAAAAGGTTACCCAGCACCATGTATAACTCGGTGGGATGCAAAGGCACATTTAGCGGAGCAAGCGCTTCGGGATCGGTGTAGGTGACCGCCCACGGGACGTGTGTCGCTTTGCCCCACGAGTCGGCGGCCGCGAAGCATCCCATTCTTCCGATGACCTGGCCCAGAGAGATTCCCGGCGCCAGAGCATCACCAGTTGTCCACACCGGCATGTCGCGAACACGCAAAAATACCAGGCTGGTAAAGACGGCAAAAATGAATCCGCCGTAATAGACCAGGCCTCCCTGCCAGATTTTGAAAATCTCCATCGGATGGGAAATGTACCAGGGAAATTCCCCATCGAAGAAAACCGAGAACAGGCGCGCCCCGACGATGCTGGAAATAAGGATGTAGATGAACAGCTCGTTTAACTGGTCGGTGTCCAGGCCGTCTTCGCGCGCGTATCGCAGCGCCAGCCAGATGCCGGCAAGAAAAGCCAGCGCCGTCATCACGCCGTGTGTGTAGATGGCAAATCCGCCGATGCGAAGGAATACCGGATGCATAATCAACGAGTGTATCGCGTGTGCCGCTGAATTTTCAAATCAGGCGGCAGCAGGCGCTCGGCAGGAAAAGCGTCATTCGTCATGGGTCATTTGTTATTGGGAACTGAAGTTTAAAAGTTTGTTAAATTCTCCACTTGAGGCCATGTCATTAGGCCTGCTTCCTGACCGACTAACAAATGTGCCAAATGACGAATGACGAATGACGAATGACGAATGACGAATGACGCTTTTCCTGCCTCCTGCCGACTGCTGACTGCCTCCTGCCTCCTGCCTACTGCAGTTTCCGCCGCGCGGCCTTTGCCACCTGGTCGTGCCGCGCGAACCAAACGCCCTGCTTGGACTTCATGTGCTGGATCAGTTTCTCCAAAATGACGATCCGAGAACGGTGCCCGGTGATGTGGGGATGCATCGTCAGGACAAATAGGGATCCTTCCTGATAGGCCGTGTCAAACTCCTTTCTCCAGATATCCAGAACGTCTTCGGGCCCGATGTGGGGCCGAATCGTGGAAAAGCGGCTCATGCCAAAATAGGGATAATCATCCAGGATCCACTCGACCGGAAGCTCCACCACCCCTGTTGGCTTGCCTTCAAACATAACTTCGTAAGGACGCTCGTCCGCCATCAGACTGCTGTCGTAAAGAAGACCAAGCTCGCGGATCAGCTTCATCGTATGGGGACTATAGTCCCACGAGGGCGTGCGCAAACCGGTCGGCCGCGTGCCGGATATTTCCTCCAGCGTCGCAGCCGCTTGTTTCATCAACTGGCGCTCCTGCTCTTCGGTTAACAGTGAATTGCGCTCGTGGATCCACCCGTGGATGCCGACTTCGTGTCCCTTTGCGACGATCTGCTTTATCGAATTCGGATAAAGCTTGGCGACAACGGCCGGAATGAAGAAGCTTGCCTTGATTTGGTACTTGTCCAACAGCGCCAGCACACGACCCAGTCCAACGCGGCTGCCATATTCTCCCTGCGAGAGTTCTCCGGGACTGAGGTTGCCGTCACGCAGCGACGGAGTTTCGTTGTCCAGGTCAAAGCTGAGAGCCACAGCGACCTTGTTGTTTCCTGGCCAGGGTCTGGGTGTGAGATCCTTGCCGGCACGCACTTTGCCCACGATGCTTTGAATTGTTTCCCAGCTCCACTGCCAGGCTGGAGGTGCGTCGGTGGGCTGCGTCTGCTGAGCGGAGGATTGAAACAGAATGGGGGCAATGAAGAAAAATAGAAAAGCTAGGCCGAGAAGAATTGGCAATGATTTACATGTTCCCATGGTGGCGCTCCTTTTTTTCAGAATTTTCAAATCCACCCGTAGGGGCGACCCGGAGTTGTACGGTGCCAAAGACGTCCTTTACACTTGATGGTCCCTGGCTAAAGAAGAAAATTTGGGACACGGAACACCGAAAACACGGAGTAAGCTGAATTCTGGAGCATGAAGGCACATCAATTGCGGATTGCGGATTTCGGATTGCGGATTGTTTCGAGTGCGGAATGTGGAATTCGGAATGCGGAATGAAGGC
>DASYPF010000216.1:0-9494 GCA_036006905.1 Acidobacteriota bacterium | reverse complement strand
CACATCGCCCAGGTGCTGACCTACTTGAAGCTCACTGGCAACCGCTTGGGCCTGCTCATTAATTTCAACGTAGCGCACCTTCGAGACGGCATTAAGCGAATAGTACTCTAGTCCTTGGTGCCCTTGGTGTCCTTTGTAGCTAAAAAAGCTTTTCACCACGAAGGACACAAAGGACACAATGCAACTAAGGCCGGTTCAAATACTTCTGGTACAGCCGCGTGTGCTTGGTCTCCAGGCTTACCGGGTGTCCGCTGATGAAAACATTCTTCACTTCCGTGCGGATCTCCAGCAGGTTGCCGTTGGTCACAACCAGGTTGGCGACTTTCCCCTTCTCGATGCTGCCTAACTTGTCGGCCACTCCCAGAATTTGAGCAGGATAAAGCGTAATGGCTTTCAACGCTTCTTCTTCACTCAGGCCACTGCCCGCGGCGTTTCCCGCGTCATAGGGAAGATTGCGCGAGTTGGAAGTGTCGCCGGACGCAATGGCGAACGCAACTCCAGCCTTAGAAAGAATGGAGGGTGTTGAATAAGGGAGATCGTAGGGATCGTCTTCCGCCTGGGGCAAACTCAGCAGGGGACCATAGACGACCGGCACTTGTTTCTGCTTCAAGTAATCCGCGACTTTGCCGGCTTCCAATCCGCCCATGATGACAATCTTTAGCTTTTGTTTTTCGGCGAATTCAACCGCATTCTTTATATCGATGCGATTGTTGACATAAGCCAATAACGGAATTTCGCCTTTCAATACCGGAATCAGCCCCTCCAGTTTCAAGTCCGATTTCACCGAAGGGATGCTGTTGTCTGTGGCGCGCGCCTCCTTGGCCTGCATGTAGTGGCGCGCCTGATCCAACAGGTCCCCTGCCTGCTTCATTTTTTCGTCGTACTCTTTCTTGGCTTCCGAGTACTTGCGCTGCCGCACGGAAAAAGTGGCAATGTCGAACTGGCGCCCGCCCGCGATATTGGGAAAGTGTGCCACCAGCCCGACAGACTTCTTCACCGCCATCTCCTCCACCGTCCAGCCGTCCAGGTTAATCATTGTCGCCTGGCCTGCGAAGACACCTCCGGATGGGTGAGACAGAGCGGTAGTAACGCCGTTGACGCGAGTGACCGCGATGTGCTCGCTTTCCGGATGGATTGCGTCGTAAGCGCGAAGGTTGGGATTGTATTCGCCGATTTCCGTCGTATCCACCGTAGCGGGGACTGCGCCCACTTCAGTGAGCCCGATGGTGGTGTTGGCGTCGATCATGCCGGGGTAAACGCTGAGGCCTTTGCCTTCGATGATCTTGGCGTGCGCCGGGATAGCGACATTGGCTCCAACCGCGGCGATTTTCCCTTTTTCAATAACGACCGTGCCGCTTTCAATGACCGGACCGGCAACAGGGTAAATGCGCGCGTTGCGAATGGCATAGGCATCACTGTCAGAGCGCGCCGGAGCCTGCGAAGGAGATACTCCTGCCAGTAGGGAAGCGGCAGCGAGCCAGTTCATTGCGAAGACGCAAAGAGCCCAGAGCAAAGCCGGAAACGGCCACGTGCACGAGCACGTCAACGTCGACGTCCACGTTAACGGAACGCCCCACCGGTTGAGCGGTTCGTGGCCGTAGTCGTGCACGTGCTCGTGGACGTGATCGGGTTTTTTTGGCTGCGGTTCTACTAAGCTGGAGCTATCCGATGAATGCGCCTGTTCCTGCCGGGCCGGAGTGGTATCCAATTTCGCTCCTCTCATCGCTCCACCTCCCCCGGGACCTCGGGTTTCTTGGGGCGCGCTGGCTCCCGCCGCTGGGGCCGGGCCGACTTTTCTTCCTCTTCTTTGATTGTCTTTTTCATCTGCACGATTTCTTTCTGCCGCTGCCTATCCTTGCCGCGATCGAAGTAAATGATTCCGTCAATCAGCACCTTCTGCGGCAACGCAGCGGGGCTGAGCGGATGGTGGTTGTAAATCACTATATCCGCGTCTTTTCCTTTTTCGATCGAGCCGACCCGATCGTCAATGCGCAACTGTTTGGCAGGATTGAGTGTCACCAATTTCAAAGCTTCCGCCTCGCTCAGCCCGCCGTACTTCATGCATTTGGCGGCTTCCTGATTCAGATGGCGTGCTTCTTCGGCGCTATCGGAATTAATGGAAACGACCACCCCCTTGCGCGTCATGATGGCGGCGTTGTAGGGAATGGCGTCGTAGGCTTCCATCTTGTACGCCCACCAGTCGGAAAACGTGGACGCTCCGGCGCCGTGCGCCGCAATTTCCTTGGCTACTTTGTAGCCTTCCAGGACGTGTTGAAAGGTGGCGACCTTGAAACCGAACTCGTCGGCCAGCCGGATCAACATCAAAATTTCATCCGCGCGATAGCAGTGTGAATGCACCAGGCGCTCTCCGCGCAAGACTTCCGACAGAGTTTCCAATTCCAAATCTTTGCGCGGCGGCAGGGCAACAACGCCGCTCTTCTTTTTTGTGTTGTACTCGTCCCACTGCCGTATGTAGTCGCGGGCGCGTGTGAAGGCGTCTCGAATTACGTCTTCTACACCCATACGCGTCACCGGATAACGCCGCTCGGCTGCCGGCAAGGTCGAAAAGTTGGAACGCTTGGGGTTTTCTCCCAGCGCGAATTTAATTCCAGGCTTGGCTCCCTCAAAAATTAGGCCGTCAGCGTCCTTTCCCCAGCGGAGCTTGATGACGGCATTCTTACCGCCGATGGCATTGGCGCTTCCATGAAGAACATTGGCCGTAGTGACGCCGCCGGCAAGGTCGCGATAGATTTCGATATCATTGGGATTGATCACATCAGCAACTCCGACCATCGCTGTTACCGACAGCGAGCCTTCATTGACACTGCCATCGACGGCGATATGAGAATGGCAGTCGATGATGCCCGGCATCACATACATGCCGCTCGCATCAATCACTTCTGCTCCCGCCGGGGCGGAGATGTTCTTTCCCACTTGAGCGATTTTTCCGTTCTGAATCAGAATTGATCCCTGCTCGATCGTGCCGTTGGCAACAGTCAGAATGGTGGCGTTCCTTATCAGGGTTGTCTTGGCCGTCTGCCCATATACAGCCGCTGAGAGAATTACCACCAAGACACCAAGGCACCAGGGCAGGAGGCAGGAGGCGGAAAACAGCCGGCAGGAGGCAGACGGCAGACGGCAGGCGGCAGGAGACAGCCGGCAGTTGGCAGGAGGCAGTCGGCAGAGGGCCGCTGTCGACGTCTTGTCGAACAGTGTTCCTCTCCCTAGCATTTTTAGCTTAATAGATTTGCTGGCCAGCATTTTGTTTTCTCCTTACCCTTTGAATCAGATTGATTTTTTTCATGTCACTTCCGGCCTGTTAACGTTGTGTCCTTGGTGGTGAAAAGCTTTTTAACCACAAAGGACACAAAGGGCACAAAGGTCTGCCTCCTGCCCCCTGCCTCCTGCCCGCTGGAACTACGGCACGCGGCTCCCGCTGAAATCCATCTCGCCAAAAGACATGCTCGCTTTTCCTTTGATAGTGTCTCCTTCGATCGTGCCGCTGAAGGAAGCATTCATGGTGCGCTCGCCCATCTGCCACTGCAGGCGGAAGCGGAATTCTCTGGCGGACACCACACCATCGGTAATGGTGCCCGAGCCCATCGTGGAAGTGACCGACCCGGTCAGAACGTTTTCCGATTGCGACAGATCCAGCGTCAAGGAATTTAAACCGTGAGGAGTGTTAATCGTGGCGTTCCATTTTCCGGTCAAATTGACCTGTGCTGGCTCGGCCGGTTTGCTTTCGTCCAGCGGCGCGTCGAACTTCTTGCCATCCACAAACACGTGGCGGATTTTTGTCTTTTCCGCGAAGAGATCTCCGTCGGTAATGAGCAGGTTGGCGATCTTTCCTTTCTCGACACTGCCCAGTTGTTCTTGCGCTCCCAGAATCTCTGCGGCAGAAAGCGTCATAGCTCGCAGCGCAGCGTCTGCCGGCAGGCCGGCCTTTACCGCACGCCCCGCATTGCGGATAAAATCACGTGGATTGGTCAGCCCCTCGGAGAAAAATGCAAACTGGACGCCTGCTCTATTCAACCCTGCAGGGTTTCGGGGAGCATCAACTCGACGCTGCATCTCGCGCAGCGACTCCTCCGCTTCGGGATGCACATCTTTCTCTTTTTCGGGGAATTTCAGAGAAACCAGAACGGGAATCTGCTTCTCTTTCAGCGTGGCGGCGACCTTCCAGCCTTCGGCGCCGCCGCTGATGATGTATCGGACATCATTCTGATCACCCAGCTTGACGGCGCGCATGATTTCCGGGGTCGTATTAGCGGGGATCACCAGGGGCATTTTCTTTTGCACTACGGGGAGCAGCGCCTCCAGCGCTCGGTTGTGCTCCGGGCGCCGCAGGGCGCGGACATTCTGATTGTACACATTCCAGGCTTCCTGATAACGGCGCGCATCCTGCAGCGCCTGCTTAATATAGGCCAACACTCCCATCAGTGATCCCGGGTACTCTCGGAATCCCCCTGACGAGGAAAGCCGCACGTGCATAGCGACCGGAGAATGAACCAGCATCGTATCTTTATCGCCATTCAGATTCACAAGCGCGCTCTGGCCCAGGATGATGCCTTTGTCCGGGACGGTCAGGACGGTTGTGATCCCGGCAGCGCGGGCATCTTCCGCTTTTTTTCCTCCCGTTGTCAGATTGTCTGCCGCGCGCACGTAGGCATTCATATTGGAAGCAGGCTCGCCCGGCCGCGCAGCCGCCGCTGCTGCAAGGGCGGCACCGCGGCCTCCCGATACTGACGTTTGAGGAGTCGGTTGGCCAGGAAGGCCGATGTCGCTGCCGGCATCAATCAGGCCGGGATATATGACCAGATCCTTACCTTCAATCACCCAGGCATCCGCTGGAATGGCGGCGTCGATTCCCACCGCGTCGATGATGCCGCCACGAATGACTACAGACCCTTTTTCAATGGGTGCGGAAGAGACCGGGACGATACGAGCGTTCTTGATTGCGAATACATCGGGCTCGTCGGTTCGACCCGGGCACGCGAAAAACAACACGATCGCCAGCGTTGACAACAATGCGCCGGTAAAACGCAGGCAGAAGCGGCGCTTCAGATGTGCCATGAGGGTCCTCCGTTGTTCGGAATTCTTGATTTGCCAGCTAGTCGAATCAGCTACCAGCCATCAGCAATCACCTTTCAGCGATCAGACTGTCGGCTGTTTCCTGTCACTGATTAGAGCAGTAGTCGCGAACAATCAAAAGCTGATCGCTGAAGCCTGAAAGCTGATTGCTAATCGGTGCGCAAATGATAATACGAAAGTTGCCTGAAGCCGTGAAAAAATGGATTCAGCGAGAGACACATCCAAGATTCTGCGGCGACGGTTCCCGCCCAAGTCAGAGCCCGGAGCGTCAGCGACGGGTCCCGCCGGCTTAAGTCGGCGATCCAAACCTTACTCTGGAGGAAGTTGTCACCGCGGCAGGACCCGTCGCTGACGCTCCGGGCTCTGATGTTTTCGCCGCCGCTCTTGAATGACCGGTCGCTTGCAATCAAAGGCCCATGACGATCACATTCATGTTCACGAGCACGTCTATTACTCTACTCCTTGCTGTCCTTAGTGTCCGTTGTGGTTAAATCGGTGCCCGCCTCACCGCGGTGCCGGAGACACCGATACAATATCGGAATTTTTCCTTTCGGTCAGATAGCTGACAATTTTCCCATCCGGAGAATACCTCACCTCCATCAATTTACTCCCGTTGGGCGCAGTCAGAAGGGTCTCGGCTTGGCCCTTGTCTTTCCCAACTCGCAGCACGGAGCGCCGGTCTGCAGAAAGGAACAAGAGTTCTCCTGACGCCGAGATCGACGGTGACAATCCGGCTGGATAGATCTGCTGGGGAGCCCCGCCATCTGTGGATATTCGATAGATCTGCGGTAGATCGCGCTCCCTTTGCGCCTGATAATAGATCCAGCGATTGTCCCAAGACCAGTTGGGACGCGAAGGGCTGTGCGGGGTCGCCAGGGACTTTGCTTTTCTTGTTGTGACGTCCAGGATGCAGATCTGGGGGCGTCTTTCTCCCGCAGCGCAGTAAGCGATAGCACGACTGTCCTTCGACCAGGCAACGTCCTGTTTTGGAGCGGCGGAGTCGGTTAATTGCTCCGTCTTTCCCAAGCTTCTCTGCCACATCCAGAGCTCCGATGTCCCGCTTCGGTTGCTGATGAAGGCGAAGATGGTTCCGTCCGGTGACCACGCGCCATAATTGTTGGAGTAATTATCGGACATGATCATTTTAGGATTTTCGCCGGACGCGTTTGTTTCCCAGATCTGAGGTTTTCTCGTTAGCCTCACGTAAGTGATTTGTTTCGGACCATTCCAGGAGATGTCGGAAAGCCTGGTGCGGGATGAAACGGCGACTTTGTCCACACCGGTGCCTGAGTCATACACATGGATCTCGTAGGTCGTTTCCACTCGCTCGAAAATAATGGCCCCAGAAGCCGGATCCAGCGTCATGCGGCCGACATCCATCGACAGCGACGTCAACTGCTTGCCCGCCGCGCCCGGCTGCAATTCGATCGACCAGATGTTGAAAAAGCCGCTTTTGTCCGAGGAGTAGAGAATCCTGTTGCGCTGCGGGTCCCACAAAGGCAATCGATTGCGATAATTGTCTGACACCAGCGGGTGTGCGCCCTCGCCATCCTCTTTCAGCCAAATAGCCGAAGGGTCGCTTCCCGACGAATAAACGATAGACTGCCCGTCCGACAATACTGCCGGCGCGGAATGAGGAAGAGGGCCGTCAGCCTCACTTGTGAGATAAGTCCAGCCGCCCGGATTCTGCAGAGGCGCCAAACCGATGCGGTTTTTGCCACCAGGTTCAACTTTGGTAAAGACAATTCGGCTCCCGTCAGGCGTCCAAGTCGGAGATGTGGCGGCGCTAACGATGTGTCGTTCCGAGGTCCCATCGCGTCCCACAGTTAGAATTTCTGCCAGCGAGGGATCGTTCGTGCCGGGAGGATAACGGACAAATGCAATCTGTCTGCCATCGGGCGACAGCGACGGCCATGCCTCTTCCTGGGGTGTGGACTGCAGCGGAGCGCTCTCATCTTTGTTGCGGTCCATCAGCCAGACGTCTGCATTTCCTCTCCGATCGCTGATGAAAACCATCCATGCTCCGGAAGGTCCGATGTTCGGCTGGCCTTCCAGCCCGCCGGTGGCCAGCACAGGAATGTACTCGGGCTTCAATGAAATCGAGCGCAGGCGAAACCAGTCAGACCAGAAAATCAATCCGGCGGCGGCGATAATCATCAACACCAGTATGAAATTTCTTCCGGTGCGCACCGCCTTCTCGCCGCGAAGAACTCTAGCGGCCAGTCTCGAAGCCTCGGCAATAAATTCATCTGCACTCTGATAGCGTCGGGACCTGTCCTTTTGCATCAACTGAGTGAGCATACGCTCCCACTGAGGCGGGAAGTCAGGGCTGAATTTCGTAATCGGCTCAGGTTCGGCGTTGTAGATGCGGTGCAGCGTCTGCTGTGGAGTTTCTCCTGCAAAGGGAGAAACTCCGGTAGTCATTTGATACAGGATCGCCCCCAGCGAAAACAGATCGCTTTGCGGGTCCAACCGCTCTCTGCGCGCCTGTTCTGGAGACATGTACTGCAGCGCCGACATCGGCAGTTCGGGATCGGTGGCCGCTAAGGTTTGAGTGGCGCTGTCGTCCTTCAATTCCGGTGCAATGCCGCCGCCGAGTGCAAAATCGACTATTTTGGCTTGTCCGTCCGGCGTCACCAGAACGCTCGCAGGACTCAGGTTCCCGTGAACGACCTGCTGGCGGTGCGCCGCCTGTAAAGCCTTTGCGATCTGAAGCGAAAGCGGAATCACGTTGCGCGGTGTGCGACCGTTCCGCTCGAGCCACTCCAGCAGGGATTCTGCTTCGACATACTCGCTGACGATGAAAGGCGGCTGCTGGCTCTTTTCAACTCTGTAAATCGCTTCGATTTTTTTATGCCGAAGACGCAAGGCAGCCTCAGCCTGGCGAAGAATACGCTGCGAAGCATCTGGATCTTCGTCGGCGCGGAGGATGCGAACCACCACCCAACGATTATTCCTGGCATCCCACGCCTTGTAAACCTCGTGCGGAGAAGAACTGAGCTGCTCTCGTAGTTCGTAGTCTCCGATCTTTTTGGTGGCGTTCATGTAGGTCGACTCGCCCGAAGAATATCATGGGCTTTGGTCGCAAGTCGCAGGTCGCAGGTCCGGTCCGTAAAGCCGTTCACGTCCACGACCACGAGCCTACAGTGGGCAAGGCCACAACCAAACCAAAGGAAAGCCGTCTACGGCCACCTGCACGTCCACGTCCACGGTGACGAATATTGCAATTCGGGTCGGGTGCGGCATCGTTGAAGTCGGCACCCACAGAGCCGCGACCGGAAGGGAGCGGCGCGCCGATGTGACACTTTGCCACTACACCAGCGCAGAATTGCTGCAGCAACGATACATGACGATCCGTTTTTGCGAGAGCGATCGCGACGACTCAATCTGGCGCGCCGCTCCCTTCTGGTCGCGGCTCTGTGGGCGCCGCCTCCAAGCCCGAGCCGACGATCGTGCGCCTTTCTTGACGCGGCTCGCGCACTCCTTTGGTTGTGGCCTTACGACCACCTGTACGCTCGGGACGTGAGCAGCTTTTGGCTGCGGATTAGCCACGCTGTTAATCTGTTGAGCGTTTGTCAATGATCCGAGCGCAGCGTAATCAGCACAATTTCCGGAGGCGAAAGAAACCGCAGAGGCACGTACGCGGTGCCGACGCCGCGTGTGATGAACAACTGCGTGTTTCCGAAAGTGAAAAGTCCGGACGCATACTTCCGCCCCAGCTTACTCTTGGTCCATAAAGGCCCCAGGAAAGGGATCCGTATCTGGCCCCCATGCGTATGTCCGGCCAGAATCAAATCAGCCTGCCGCGCTTCCTCCCACAGGATCACATCCGGAAAATGCGCCAGCAGGATCTGGCACTCGGGCAGCGGCTTTCCTTGGGGATCTTGAAACCGCTGCAAGCAGCGGTTCAGCGCGCCGGTGGAAAAAGGAGCAGCGGCTCCAGCAATCCCCAGCGTGGCATTCCCGCGCTTGAAGATCTCCCTTTCATTCCGCAGCACGCGGATGCCGAGAGTTTCAACCTGCTGCATCATCAGCACGCTGTCCATATTTCCGCGCACGGCGTAAGTATGGGGGAATTTTTGTATCCCTGCTAACAACCGCAGCAACTGGCTGGTTGTTGCCCGCTCGTCAGCGTAGAGGTTCCTAAAATCGCCTGCGATCAGAAGCAAATCAGCTCGGACACTATTGAGTTGGTATAGAAGCTGGTCGGTAAGCGATGAATCAGTGCCCAGATGAAGATCAGACATCAGCAGGATCTGGAAGCCGTCAAATGCTTTGGGCAAGTGAGCTAGTTGAATGGTCTGATAGCTGATCTGTATGCGATGCGCCTCGCGGTAGGCAATAAAGATCCAGGCAATAATGAGGAAGATCAGAAACAGAAGTAAGAGACGCCTAAGCATCAT
>DASYPF010000215.1:0-3399 GCA_036006905.1 Acidobacteriota bacterium | reverse complement strand
GCCTCAGCGAGGCTCAACTTCATGTTGCGGACCTGGATTATGTTGGCTTCTACGATAAGCCTCTACTGAAATTCGATCGTCTTCTCGAGACCTACCTCGATTACGCTCCCTCCGGATTCAGTTCGTTTCTCAAAGCCCTTCCCCTTTGGATGAAGGAAAAGCTTTGGATGCCTGACTTGATTCGCACCGAGCTGGCAAAGGCGGACGGTGAGGAAGATGAACGCGCCGCGAAGAAGATCGGTAAGAAGTTTCAGTGGAGACTGCTCTTCGGCGATCACCATGAAAGCCACGCTGCCAGCGCGTTTTACCCTTCGCCTTTCGAGGAAGCCGCTATCCTCACGATCGATGGTGTTGGCGAGTGGGCTACAAGCTCGATAGGCATTGGAAAGGGCAACGAGCTCACTCTGCTAAAGGAGCTCCGTTTTCCCGACAGCCTGGGACTGCTCTATAGCGCGTTCACCTATTACACCGGATTCAGAGTCAACAGCGGCGAATACAAGGTGATGGGGCTCGCTCCCTACGGTGAACCAAAATACGTTTCACTTATCAAAGACAAGCTGGTGGAGATTCGCGACGACGGTAGCCTGAGAATGAACCACGAATATTTTGGATATGCGCAAGGTCTGCGCATGACAAATGGCGCTTTCGAGAAGTTGTTGGGAGGCGTGCCGAGAAAGCCGGAGTCTGCCATTACGCAGAAAGAGATGGACCTGGCCCGCAGCATTCAGGTAATCACTGAAGAAGTAATGCTGAAAATGACGAAACACGCATACAAGGAAACTGGCATGAAGAAACTGTGTATGGCGGGTGGTGTATCTTTGAACTGCGTGGCTAACGGCCGAATTTTGCGCGAAGTGCCCTTTGAAGACATCTGGATCCAGCCAGCTGCAGGAGACGCCGGGGGAGCACTCGGGATTGCGCTGGCGATCTGGCACCGGTATTTGGCGAAACCCAGGGTGAGTCCGGAGGCTGCCGGTACGTGGCAATCTTCGCGAGAGACAGCGAACTGGCGCAATAGGTACAGTACCTCGGGCAAGGGACAGAACAAAGCAGTAAGTAATGGCCTTACTCTGTATGCAGATAGTATGAAGGGCTCCTATTTGGGCCCGCGACACACCGAAGAAGAGATTGAAGAATCCTTGCAATCGCGGCGGTTGCCTTACAAGAAATATCCACGGCGGGAATTGCCTGCGCTGGTGGCAGATCTCCTCGCGGCAGGAAAAATAGTTGGACTCCATCAGGGTCGAATGGAGTTTGGTCCGCGCGCATTGGGAGGTCGCAGTATTCTTGGCGATCCGCGTTCAGCGGAAATGCAGTCGACAATGAATTTGAAAATCAAGTATCGCGAAAGTTTTCGTCCGTTTGCGCCGAGCGTACTCAGGGAAAACGTGGCCGACTGGTTCGAACTGGACACGGACAGTCCATACATGTTGCTAGTGGCTGGCGTCGCCGAGTCGCAACGAAGGAAGATGACCGACGACGAACATGGCTTGTGGGGAATCGAAAAACTGAACGTGAAGAGATCCGAGATTCCCGCAGTAACTCATGTGGATTACTCAGCACGAATACAAACTGTCAGGCGGGAATCCAACCCCCTTTACTGGGAAATCATTCACGCCTTCGGGCGCAAGACTGGGTGTCCGGTAATAATTAACACCAGCTTCAACGTGCGAGGCGAGCCGATCGTTTGCACGCCCGAAGATAGCTATCGCTGCTTCATGAGAACGGAGATGGATTTTCTAGTGCTGGAAACTTGCGTGCTTGATAAGAGGAAACAGCCAACGTTTGCGGAGACTATCAATTGGAAGAGACAATTCAAACTTGATTAACTCCGCTACTTAGCTCCCGGGTTAATTCCAGGATCTTCCTGGTGGGCAACATCGGCAAACTGGCATGCAAAACGAATCTTCAAGAGATATTCAATCCACCGACGTAATCTCCGCGGCTGACTTGTCTCCAGCCGGCGAAAAATTTGAAGTGTCGGTGGTCATTCCGGTTCGCAATGAAGCGGAGTCTCTTGAAGAACTCATTGCTTCGCTGAAGGCGCAAACCTATCCTCCCGCCGAGATAGTGATTGTCGATGGCGGATCAACGGATGGAACGATTGCCCTGGCACGCCGGCTTGCTGCTGAAGATGAGACTCTTCGTCTCATCGAGGCTGGGGAAGCAACGCCCGGGCGCGGCCGCAATATCGGTACCGCTGCGGCCCGGTGGGAATGGATTGCGTTCTGCGATGCAGGGAACCAACTTGAAACTCAGTGGCTCGAACGGCTCACTGAGGTCGTCCGAAGCGATCCGGAAGTCAGTTTCATCTACGGAAATTTCGAGCCCGTTATTAACTCATTTTTCATTCGTTGTGCCTCGCTGGCTTACATTCCGCCAAAACAGGCACGACCTGGGGGACCGATTCGTGCTCCCACTATCGCTTCAGCGTTAATGCGGCGAGATGCATGGAGACAGGTTGGCGGCTTTCCCGATCTGCGAGCCGCAGAGGATCTGATCTTCATGGAATCAATTGAGCGCCATGGGTTCAAGACCGGCTGGGCCCCGCAGGCGACGACCTGGTGGCGTCTACAGCCTACGCTCGGTCGCACCTATAAACGATTTGAGGTCTACTCACGTTGCAACGTGTGGGCTGGGCGACAGCGCTTCTGGCACTACGGGATCGCCCGGCAATATCTGTTTGCCCTTGGTTTCGTTTTACTGGCGTTGGTCCACAGTGGCTGGTGGCTCGTTGGTCTTGGGCTCGGTTTTGCAGCGCGCGTCGTCAAAAGAATCTGGCAACGACGAGAGAACCATCCCCTGCTTTGGCTGCTAAATCCGATCCAGTTTGGAGGAGTGGCGCTTATCCTGTTGACTATTGACCTGGCAACGTTTGTGGGGTGGGCACAGGCTCTCTGGCAGCGGCCGCCATCGATCACCGCGCGTGCGGAAACCATCGGCGATTGATTTGCAATCGACCTACCATAAAGAAATCGGTATGTATGCCACCCACACACTCTATATCTGTTACTTTGGCCTGCGTGAGCCGCTGGTCCAGACCCAGGTTCTGCCTTACTTGCGGCAACTGACTTCGGCAGCGATCCGCCTGCGGCTGTTAACTTTTGAACCCCGGCTGAATGACAGTTGCACCAGACAAGAAATTGAGTCAGTGCGTTAGGCTTTAAAGGGTGAAGGTGTAAGCTGGCGCTACTTGACGCTTACTTGTTCTGGTTCCGATGTGGGCGATAATTGATGGCGCAGCAATTATCGGCACTCTGAAGTGGGTAGTCTCGGATCGATCGTTTCATAATGACGACAACCGCGGAAGCTCCTTGCCTTAATTATCAAAACGCGAGTTTCGAAATGACGCGTGACGGGCGGCCAAATAATAATCGGATTCTTTACATTACTTTCGAT
>DASYPF010000214.1:0-4514 GCA_036006905.1 Acidobacteriota bacterium | reverse complement strand
AATATCCACTTGACATCGACGATGCCCTGAAAATCTGTAGCCAAATCGCCGAAGCGCTGGAAGCAGCACACGAGAAGGGAATTATTCATCGAGATCTGAAGCCGGCCAATGTGAAGGTCACTCCCGAAGGCAAGGTGAAGGTACGGACATTGGCTATCTCGCCCGATGGGCGCCATCTGGCATTTGTCTCCACTTCTGAAGGCCGCTCACTCCTATGGATTCGTTCGTTCGATTCCATCACCGCACGACCATTGGCCGGCACAGAGGATGCATATCTTCCTTTCTGGTCGCCGGATAGTCGCTCCATCGGATTTTTCGCGGCCGGGAAGCTTAAAAGGATTGAAGTCAACGGTGGTCCGGCTCAGACATTGTGTGACATTTCTCTGGACGGCCGGGGAGGTACCTGGAACCAAGATGGAATCATCGTGTTCTCTCCGGATTTTCAGAAAGAACTCTACAAGATTTCCTCCGCAGGCGGTGTGGCAGCACCCCTGACAAAACTCGATTCCTCACGACAGGAAACCTCTCATCGATTTCCCTATTTCTTAGCGGACGGCCGCCACTTTGTGTATCTGGCTCGCTGCACAGTGCCGGAAAATAGCGGGCTTTACATCGGCTCGCTCGAATCGAAGGAGACCAAGCGCGTTTTGGCGGCTGAGTCGAGCGCGGCGTACGCGGCTGGAAATTTGCTCTTTGTGCGCCGCCGAACGCTGATCGCCCAGCCGTTTGATCTGGTGCAAGGAACTGAGCCGCAAATGAACGTGGATACTCATGAAAAAGCGAGATTCGTCATGGGTCATTCGTCATTCGTCCCGACTGATGACTAATGACTAATGACGAATGACGCTTTTCATGAGTATCCGCGTTATGATGAGGCCTTTCCCATTTGTCTGGTCATGAGATTCCAGGTACTATTGGAGTTTCCAATGCCCTTCCGACACACTCTCCCGTTTCCACGTTGTATCCTGGTTGCCTTCATGGTGTGCTTTTTCTTTCCTACCTCCTTTGCCCAGGTCAGCTTGACATCAGGTTCGATTCTCGGCAACGTCACGGACACCTCAAGCGCAATCATGCCGGGAGTGCAGGTTTCCGTCCATCATCTGGAAACCGGTTTGAACCGCTCGGCAATCACCAACGACTCAGGCTATTACTCGATTCCTCAGTTGCCCGTCGGCACGTATCGGGTTGTCGCCAGCTTGCCAGGGTTCAAGACTGCGATTGTGGAAAACATCAAGCTGGAGGTGAATCAAAAGGCGCGCGTCGATTTTTCGCTTGAAGTCGGCGAGATCAGCGATCAGGTTCAGGTCACAAGCACGGCTGCCATGCTCGAGACAGATACCTCGACGGTCGGCGAGGTGATCGACGAAAAACAGGTATCGGACCTTCCGCTTAACGGCCGCAATTTTCTGCAACTGGCGTTGCTCGTTCCCGGAACTGTGGAAGGCGAAGGAAGCCGGCAGGAAGACCGCACCGGCGCCGCTGTCAGTGTCAATGGCCTGCGCACCGCCGAGAACAGCTATTCGGTGGACGGTGTGGATGCCAACGACAATCTCAACAATTTCTTCACCTTGCGCCCCAATATAGACGCCATCAGGGAATTTAAGGTCCTAACCAATCTCTACGACGCCGAGTTCGGCCGCACGGCGGGCGCGCAAATCAATATGGCCACCAAATCCGGCACCAATCGATACCATGGCACCCTGTTTGATTTCCATCGCAACAGTGTTTTCAACGCGCGAAACTTTTTCGACACTCAAAATCAAAAAGAGCCATTCGTCTACAACCAATTTGGAGGCACGTTTGGATTTCCCATCGTCAAAGATAAAACGTTCGGCTTCTTTGAATATCAAGGCCTGAGAAGCCGCCGTGGAGACCTGCGGCGTGGCTTTGTCCCCACTGAACGCATGCGTCGTGGCGATTTGTCCGAGTTTTCAAAAACCATCAAAGATCCGCTGACCGGAACCGCGTTTCCGGGCAAAACGATTCCCGCCGGGCGGCTCGATCCGGTGGCGCAACGAGTTCTCGCTTTTGTTCCGTTGCCGAGCCTGAGCGCCACTCCGGGTAACGTCAATTTCTCGGCTTTTCAGAAAGTAAAAGAAGACCGCGACCAGTTTACTTTGCGACTGGACCACCGATTGACGGATAGCGACAGCGTTTTCGTGCGCGCATCCACCTGGAAACAAAACCGCGTCCTTCCGGGCGTCTTCCCCACGGCGGCAATCGGCGACTCCGCTCTGAGCACCAGCGGCGAGCAAAGTTTCGAACGCGTGGTCAATGCCGCCATCAGTTACACGCGCACTCTCGATCCGAAAACCCTGAATGAATTTCGCTTCGGCTACAACCGGAACCATGTGGATCGTTTCACCCTTTTTTCCGACCGAAACTGGGCCAAGGAACTGGGAATTCAAGGCCCGCCCGACACGCCTAGAGATCTTCTGTTCCCCAGATTCACCATCTCTGGTTGGACGACTTACGGCTCTGCTTCCTTTTTACCGAACTTGCGTGTCGTCGAGAACCTCCAATGGGCGGACACATTCTCGCTGGTGCGCGCAAATCACACCGTGAAGGCCGGTTTTGACATTCGCAGAGTTCGCCTGGATGGTTTTTTTCCGCCCAACCTGGGGGGCAACTTTAATTTCAGCGGTCGTTTTAGCGGCGACGGGATCACTGATTTTTTGCTGGGCTATCCGGACGCCGCCAGTGTCACCAAAGTTGAAGATTACGTGCGCGACCGCGCCATCTGGGCTGCCGGCTTCGCGCAGGACGACTGGGGCGTTACTTCCAAGCTGACGCTCAATCTCGGGCTGCGCTGGGACCTTTTTCAGCCCCCCAGAGAAATTCGCGATCGCAAAGCGGTATTCGATCCGATTCGGGCCAAGCTGATTCGCGTGGGGACTGAAGGAATTCCTAGCGGAGGATACCGCGCCGACTGGAACAACTTCGGGCCGCGAATAGGATTCGCTTATCGGCCGTTTAGCCGAGTGGTGCTTCGCGGCGGCTATGGAATTTTCTTCAGCAGCCAGACTCTGAACACACAAAACAATCTCGGGCGTAATCCCCCGTTCCAGGTCAATCTGACCACAAGCTCCGATCCTGCGCGGCCAACGCTGGACCTGGCCACCACACTGGCGGGAGGAACCGAGCAACTGTTTCCCACGGCCAACGGCGTCACGCCGGATTGGCGCGATGCCTACACGCAGCACTTCAGTCTTCTGGCTCAATATCTCATCCAACGGGACCTGATGTTGGAAATCGGCTACGTGGGCACTCATGGCGTTGCGCTGCCGCTGACACCAAATATCAATCAGCCGACTCCCGCTTCCGGCGCCCTACAGCCGCGCCGTCCGTTTCCCGATGTGTTTTCTTCCATCCTGATCTTCTCGTCGATCGGCAACAGCGTTTATCACTCGCTGCAGACGAAGCTGGAAAAACGCTTGTCACACGGCTTGACGTACCGCATCGGATACACGTTTTCTAAGGCGCTTTCCGATGGCGATGAGTTCAGCTCCGGCTTTCAGAATGTACGCGATCGTCGCTACGACAGAGGACGGACGGTTTTTGACGCGCGGCAAAGATTTACGGCAAATTTTTCCTACGCGCTTCCTTTGGGCAGAGGCCGAAAGCTCGGCTCTACTTGGAATGCTCCGCTGGAAGCGGTTTTAGGCGGATGGCAGCTAGTGGGGATTGCCACTATGCGCGCGGGATTTCCATTCACACCTACCGTGCCCGGCGATCCGGCTAATGTTGGAGGAAGCAATCGGCCGGATCGAATCGCGGATGGCAGACTGGCCCATCCCACACTGCAACAGTGGTTTGACCCTGCCGCGTTTAAGGTGCCGGATCGATTTCGGTTCGGGTCGTCTGGCCGAAATATTTTGACCGGACCCGGGCTGCGCCGGCTGGATTTCGCGCTTCACAAGAATTTTCGAATTCTGGAAGGCCATCAACTCCAGTTCCGCGCCGAAATGTTTAACGCGACCAATACGCCGAAATTCCTCAACCCGGTGAGCAACATTACCGTGCGCTCGGCCGGGCAAATCACCGCGTCAACAGGCGAACGCGAGATTCAACTGGCACTGAAGTACATCTTTTAAGGCGGAGATTTCGGCTTATGAACTGGGACATAATGGTTTCCAGAACCCTTTGTTTAATGCTCGCCATAACCGCCGTCGGCCTCCCCGGACCCGGAGAGGCTGTGAAAAAATCCGAGCCGCGACCGTTAGGGAGCGGACCCTCCGACGAGAGTCCGCTTGCTTACGCGCGCGGCTCAGCATTTTTTCACCCTGAGAGGAAAGATCCGTCAGCTTCTCTCACCGCAACGAAAGGTTCGCCCGAGACGATTCGCCTGTTCAACGGACATAACCTCGACGGTTGGTATACCTACGTTGCCGAAAAGGGAAAGAACAACGATCCGGAGAAGATCTTTCAAGTCCATGATGGCGCCATTCATATATATAAGGATGCGGAAGAAGGCGCGAAAATGCCGTTTGGCTATGTGGCGGCAGAAGCAGAGT
>DASYPF010000213.1:0-8572 GCA_036006905.1 Acidobacteriota bacterium | reverse complement strand
TCCGACTTTGATCTTCGGCTCCAAGTCAGACTACGTAATCACAACAGTGGCATTCAATTTCGCAGCGAGGCGCTTCCCAATTGGGTGGTTCGCGGCCTGCAGGCCGATATGGCCGAAGGGAACTGGTGGGGTTCCATCTACGATGAGAAGGGAACACGCGGCGTCATCGTAAACGGCTGGAAGGGAAAAGCCGAAACAGTGGTGCGGCCGGGTGATTGGAACGAGTATGAAGTTCTGTGCGAGGGGGATTTCATCCGGCTAAAAGTCAACGGTCTGGTTACCGCCGAACTGCGCGACGCGACCCGCAGATCGGGCATCATCGCGCTGCAACTGCATCGTGGCCCGCCCATGAAGGTCGAGTTCCGCAACGTGCGGATCAAAATACTTAGCCGCAAATGAACGCGCATAAACGCGGATCTGGAATGTCTGATGAGTTCTCACCGCAGAGGCGCAAAGTCCGCAAAGGTTACGCAGAGAAAATCTTGCCTCAAGAGATCAAGGCGCCGCAAAAGCTACTAACGGCATGGGAGGAATCATGGCTGAAAGCTCCTTCAGAGGTTTGGCGATTGTTTCCGCGGTTGCCTTTTTCGTACCGCTGTTGCTGGGCCTGGTTCCCCGAGTCCGGTTGCCTTCGATTGTGCTCGAGATCGTGGCCGGCATCATTATCGGCCCATCCGTTCTCGGCTGGGTCAAGGTTGATGAACCGATCCGGGTACTTTCGCAGATCGGCCTTGCCGCTCTACTTTTTCTGGCGGGGTTGGAAATCGAGCTGGACCATCTGCGGGGAGCTCTGTTGAGAGTCGCTGCCGTCGCATTTCTGCTGTCGCTCGGGTTGTCTTTGGTCGTCTGTTACGTGCTGGGGGTGCTCGGATTTGTTGAGACGCCGTTGTTCGTTGCCATCATACTTGCGTCCAGTGCGCTCGGAATAGTGATCCCATTGCTCAAGGACGCAGCAGTGATCTCGACCAATTTCGGACAGCTTCTCATCATCGGCCTGTCGATTGCCGATTTCGGCACGATTATTTTGCTGGCACTGCTATTCTCGTCCCAGGCGAGCAATGCAGGCGAGACGGTTGTCTTGCTTGCGGTCATTGCGCTACTGTGCGTCATAATCGCCCTCGCAGTCTCCGGCTTGACTCGGTGGAAACGGTTATCGGAAACACTGCAGCGGCTTCAAGACACAACCGCTATGATTCGCGTCAGAGGCGCCGCCTTTTTGCTGATGGCGTTTGTCGCATTAGTCGAAAAGCTCGGCCTTGAAGTTATCCTGGGCGCCTTTGCGGCGGGAGCTTTGCTGGGATTCCTTGACCGAGACCAAATGAAGACGCACCCGCAGTTCCACATGAAGCTTCAAGCCGTCGGCTTCGGTGTTTTCATTCCGGTTTTTTTCGTAACCAGCGGCCTGCAATTCAACCTGGGCGCGCTGTTTGCGAGCCGCACGGCTGCCGCGGGTATACCGGTGCTTCTGGCCGCGCTGCTGTTGATTCGCGGATTACCGGCGCTCCTTTATCGGCCGTTGCTGGGCCCTCGCGATTCGATTGCCGCTGGGCTGCTGCAGGCCACGTCGCTTTCGTTTGTTGTGGCGGGAGCGCGCATTGGTGTGGAGCTCGGCAAGATCAGCCAGGCGACCGCCGCTGCTCTAATCGCCGCAGCGCTATTATCGGTTTTGATTTTTCCGCTGGCTGCTCTGACACTGTTGCGCGGAAAGGCCGCGCCGGCCATCCATCCCATCTAAGCCGGCCCCTGTTCACTGGTCACTCACAGAGAGGTGCACCTGCCGCTCACACCCTGAGAACAATTCACCGCGAAGGCGCGAAGGCCGCGAAGCTCATAGGCCTGCCTCGCCGGTCAAACCGAGCTAAACAATTAGTGTGCTTCGAATAAAACGCGGAGATCCTAAAATCAAAACTCTTCGCGCTCTTCGCGTCTTCGCGGTGAAGTTCTTCACAGCTCCTCATCCTAGTTATTAGCTCTGCAATGGCAGCCAGCTTGCAACATTCACGCCCTCCCTTTAAAGTAGCCACATGAAAGATGTCGTGGGGGATTCCGTTCCCCGCAAAGAAGGGCGGGACAAGGTCACTGGGCAGGCGATCTTCGTCGACGACTTCGTCCTGCCCGGGATGATGTACGGCGTTACCATCCGCAGTCCGGTAGCGCGTGGAAGACTCGGCAAGATCTCGTTTGGCGGAGATATCCCCTGGGAGCAATTTACTGTCGTCAAAGCGGCCGACATACCTGGCGAGAACTACGTAGCCCTCATTTTCAACGATCAACCTTTTCTGGCTGACAAGGTAGTCAATCACGCGGAGGAACCCATCCTTCTGCTGGCGCATCCTGATAAATATCTCCTGGAAGAGGCTCGCCGCCACGTTCGCATCGACGTCGAGCCGCTCGCCCCGCTCTTCAGTCTGGAAGATTCACTGCACCGCAAAGAGATCATCTGGGGTAAGGACAACATTTTCAAATCGTATCGTTTGGAAAAAGGAAATATTGACGACGTGTGGCAGCGCGCCGCTGCAATCGTCGAGGGTGAATACACCACGGGCGCGCAGGAGCAGCTTTACATTGAGCCGAACGGGATGATTGCCCTTGCCGGCAAAGAAGAAGGTGTCACCGTGTGGGGGTCGATGCAGTGCCCCTACTACGTCCACCGCGCGCTGATGACCCTCTTTGGTTTGCCGGAGGATAAAGTACGCGTCATCCAGCTTGAAACCGGCGGTGGTTTTGGAGGGAAGGAAGAATATCCTTCGATGATAGCCGGTCACGCCGCGCTGCTGGCATGGAAGTCCGGCAAGCCGGTCAAAATCATTTACGACCGCGCCGAAGACATGGTGGCAACCACCAAGAGGCATCCATCCGTCACGCGACATCGCACTGCCATCGATAAAGAAGGCAGGCTGCTGGGAATGGAAGTTGACTTCACCATTGACGGCGGAGCCTACGCAACGCTTTCCAGCGTGGTACTGTCGCGCGGTACTATTCACGCGACCGGTCCTTACTTTTGTCCGAATGTGCGCGTCTCAAGCCGCGCTGTCGCCACAAATTTTCCTCCGCACGGCGCCTTCCGCGGCTTTGGAGCGCCCCAAAGTATATTTGCTTTGGAGCGTCACATGGACAAAGTCGCCCGGGCGGTGAACCTGAGCTCGGAAGAATTCCGCCGCCGGAATTTCATCGGTGAAGGAGAAACGACAGCCACCTGTCAGACTATCAAAGAAAAAGTGGATCTCAATCACCTGATGGAACGCGCATTTGAGCTGAGCGGTTATTATGACAAGAGGAAAGCATTCGCTGACCGAAATAAGGAAAGTCAACTGAAAAAGGGAATTGGATTTTCCGTCTTCATGCATGGGGCAGGATTTACCGGATCGGGCGAACGATATTTGAAATCAGTCGTTGCTGTCGAGGCGACAGAGGACGGGCGGGTACGTGTTCTTACCTCGAGTATTGAGATGGGGCAAGGGACGAAGACCGTACTGTCTCAAATCGCAGCGCAAGCTCTCGGCCTGCCTTACGAGAGCGTCGATGTGGCTGGGGCCGACACGGCGGCGGTGCCCAACAGCGGACCCACCGTAGCGTCGCGCACCTGCATGGTCGTGGGGAAGCTGGTGGAATCGGCAGCAATAGGGCTGACACAAACGCTGGTGGGGTGTGGGCTGCTGAAATCAGAATACACTCCGGCGGAGTTTCAACAAGCATGCCGGACCTACCTTGAGAAATTTGGCCCGCTCAAATCGGTAAGTCAGTACCAACCCCCGCCGGAAATCTACTGGAATGACGATAGCTTCAGTGGAGATGCTTACGGAACATACGCCTGGGCAGTCTATGTTGCCGAAGTGACCGTCGACATGGTCACATTCCAAACCCGTGTCGATGATTTCGTAGCGGTTCAGGAAGTGGGGAAGGTGATCCATCCGACTCTGGCAATGGGACAAATTGAAGGCGGAGTGGCGCAGGGGATCGGCTACGCGCTCTATGAAGATGTCGTCTGGCGTGAAGGCCGAATGGCAAACAGCCAGATGACAAATTACATCATGCCTACCGCAGCCGATGTTCCGCCCATCCGCGTCTACTTTGAAGAGGTGCCCTATCGCTATGGTCCCTTTGGCGCCAAAGGACTGGGCGAGCTGCCCATCGACGGCCCAGCGCCGGCCATCGTGAATGCAATCGAGAGCGCCACGGGCGCTAGCATCAATCATGTTCCTTTGACTCCGGAGATTTTGATGAAAGCTCTGGAAGAAAGCAGAGAAAAAACGGAGCCGAGAGCGTAAGCGAGCGTGCAGTGAATCTAACGAGTTACGACAAGAAATTTTTCTCACCGCAGAGACGCAAAGTACGCGGAGTGTCGCAGAGTACCTCTGCGCTGTCTCCGCGTTCTCTGCGTCTCTGCGGTGAGAACAATCTCACGTGTTTTGCCAGCCACCAATTTTTCAAACCTCCTGACGGAGCGGTGCTGAAAATGCTGGTGGATCCGAATGTCACGGGGCACTAAATGCTTGATTCGGTTCAGACCATCACAATGAAACGCAAGATCAACGGGAGAGTTGAGGAGCTCCAAGTCTACCCAATGGCTAGATTGCTCGATGTGCTGCGCGAAAAGCTCGGACTTACCGGAACCAAAGAAGGCTGCGGCGAGGGAGAATGCGGTGCTTGCGCGGTGATGGTCAACGGCGAGCTGGTAAATAGTTGCCTTATTCCCATTGCCCAGGTTGGGGGATCCGAAATAACAACGATTGAAGGTGTTGCCACCGATGATCAACTTCATGCAGTGCAGGAGGCCTTCATAAAATTTGGCGGCGCGCAATGCGGCGCGTGCACGCCCGGCATGGTTTTAGCAGCGGTGGACTTGTTGCAACGGGTACCCAATCCTTCTGAAGAGCAGATTCGGGCAGGCCTGGCAGGGAACCTTTGCCGCTGTACCGGATATATGAAGATCTTTGAGGCAGTGGTGCAGACGTGCAATGGGAAACTTTGAGTCCGGGATGTGAAGTGAGTCAATTGCGGATCGCGGATTTCGGATTGCGGATTTTCCAAATTGCGGATTGCGGATTGCGGATTTTCCAAATTGCGGATTGCGGATTTCGGATTGCGGATTTTGAGAATGAGTGCAATCTGCCGTTTGCTGAGACCAACACAGCCTTGAGATGCAGAATGCAAAGGCAAACCAGCAACAACGGACGACTGACAACGGGCCTCTTACAGTCGACAATCCGCAATCAAAATCCGCAATCCGCAATCCGCAATCCGCAATTTGGAAAATCCGCAATCCGAAATCGACAATTGATTTAATCCGCAATCCGCAATCCGAAATTCATGAGGGCCTATTTACCAGCTTACCGACTTATAACACCTGCCAGCCTTGACGACGCACTGGACTTGCTCGAGCGCGGAGCAGGCGACTGGAGGCTTTTCGCAGGCGGCACAGACTTAATGGTGCTCTTCGCGGCCGGCACTCTGGCTCCCGGGAAATTTCTCAACATCTGGAATTTGTCCGAACTGAAAGAAGTTCATGCGACTTCGGATCACATGATCCTGGGAGCGCTGGCGACGTACACACGAGTGCAAGAAAACGAGATTCTGCAGTCTGAGTTTCCCATGCTGTGCCAAGCCGCGTTCGAGACGGGAGGCATCGCGACACAAAATCGGGGCACTCTGGGCGGTAACATCGCGAACGCTTCACCCGCGGCCGACTCCTGTCCTCCTTTGTTAGCCTACGACGCGGAACTGGAATTGGTATCGGCACGCGGCTCCCGCTGGGCTCCATACCGCAATTTTCACACCGGCTACAAGAAAACTATCATGCGGCCGGATGAGATCATCGCGCGGATTTGGGTGCCCCGTAAGAGCAGGAGCGGGAGAGGGGAGGAGCGGGAGAGTGTGGGAATAATACAACCGAGCCGCGACGGTAAGGGAGCGGACACAGAAAGTGGGGGAGTGGGGCTAGAAGAAGGAGGGAGCGGGAGAGCGGGAGAGCGGGAGAGTGGGAGAGGCATTAACGCTGGTGCCCCAACCGGAGTTCGTCGGTGGACTGCGATTGGAGCTTATCAGCATCGAGTTTTCCACACCTCCGGCAATTGGACACATTACTTTCGCAAAGTGGGGACACGAAAAGCGCAGGCGATTTCCAAGGTGTGCTTCAGCGCTTTGGCTCAAATGGAAAGCGGAACAATTGGAGACATCCGCATCGCGATCGGGAGTGTCGCCCCCACGGTAATCCGGTGTCCCAGGACAGAATCTGTGTTGAAGGATCAAGAAATTAGTCGAGACGCGATTGTTGCGGCGCGCGAGACTCTATCTGAGGAAATAGCGCCCATTGACGATATTCGTTCCACGGCTGGTTATCGAAAGCGCGTGGCGGCGAATTTGCTGCAGGAGTTTTTGACAGGATTAGCATAATCCCGTTGTGTCCTTAGTGCCCTTAGTGGTGGAAAGCTTTTTAGCAAAGGACACAGCACGGCAAAGCCGCAACCAAAAGGGCATGCAACAGTGCAAGCCGCCAGCACAAGCCCGGCTTGGTCCAATCAGCCGCGCAGCGGCGTTCAGAATTGTAGCGCAGGGCGTAAGCCCTGTGTCTCTGGATTTCGTAAACCAGATAGAGCCCGCCTCAGGCGGGCGACAGAGTCGAATATCAGAGAGAATGGCCACGATTTCAATGCGTATTTGTGCCGCCAATCGCTACATTTCCGGAATTCTTTCGCCGCTACGCGGCTCTGTTACGCCCCTCGGCCTGGAGTTTCTACATTCGATGGAGAATGCTAGGTCTGAGCCCGCGGAGCGGGCGTCCAGCGTGCAGCCCCCGGCGCAGCGAAGCGGAGCCGGGGGTTAGTTTGGGGGTTCGCCGGGAGAGCCCGCAGGGCGGGCGACAGCAGAAAATCCTGTATCGCATCGTATTTGCCACGTTGAAGCCATGCCATCTAATGAAGAAGGAGGCGCTTCTTTGGGCATATCACATCGATTTCAAGCCGGACTCCAATTAAGCTAAACCCTGTCGCCCGCCTTGCGGGCTCCCTCTCCGAAACCCTACTTGGCCCCCGACGTCCGATCTAACAGCCTTTCCCCCCCAGACGACGGGTGGCTGCCTTCGCGAGTAACGCGCTTCCTGGACAACGTGACAATCCTGTGAGCACGCCGGAGCCTAAATATCTTTACAATCTGCTGTTTTCAATATTTACGGAAATAAAACTCGACACCCAGTCACATCGGATGTAACTTTCACTATACGCATTAAAAAGTTGGTTTGAGCCTGAGTCATAGAATAGGAGGGGAGTCCAAATTAGCAAGAAATCATCCTAAGGGCTTCGCCCTCGGTTTACTGCAGGCTGGCGGAGGAGAGGCTTGGCGTGTTCTTGCGGAGCCGCCTAGCCTTTCTCCCCCGGCCACAACAATCCACTTCCTTCAAGGAGATTGTCATGTTTATCCTAACCTTCCTTCGGCCAGTAAAGTCAATCTTTAAAGCAAGATTTGTTCTTTTGCTTCTCTTTGTCCTGGCAATGCTGTCTCTCCTGTGGTCTTCCACCACCCTTCCGAAGCGGCAGGCTGTGGCTGTGCTACCTGAAGGTGTGCGAGCCGATGATCACCACGTGAATATCCCGTACTTTATCGAGTCGGAAGGAATGAGCTCCATTCTCACGCTCAATAACAACCTGCCTGAAGTGACCACAGCCACGGTCACGATCTTTAACCGCAAGGGAAATCCACTTGCTATCCCACCGATTCCGTTGGCACCTCTGTCGCCGGTGCGTTTCAGCTTGAAGCAGCTGACGTCGACTGCCGCAGGTGACTTCAGCTCAGGCAACATCGAAATCTCCTACAGCGGGCCATCGATGGCAGTGACGTCTCAGGTGAGCGTCGTCTCGGAGAGGCTGAGGTTCTCAATTGAGTCACTGGAGACAGAGGCGATGGAGTTTGCCTCCGCCAAGCTGGATGGCATCCTTTGGCTCCCAGACAGTAGCGCCCAAGCAGGGGTGGCGCTTTCAAATACGGCCACCAAAGCACTGACCGTAACTGTTTCGGCCACCCAGCAGCCCGGCAAGAAAGCTAGGACCGTGACCCTGAACTCCCGAGAGACTCGGGTCATTGACCCTAAAGACTTCCTGGAAGGTAAAGTGGATTCTACTCCTGCGCTGATTACGTTGGAACACAACGGCCAACCTGGGGATGTGATTGCAACAGGTTTCGTCTTGAATCCGGCAAATGGGTTTTCGTCGAACTTGAATTTCATTGATCGCTCGACAACCAAATCGTCCCGTCTGGCGGGGGCACACTTTAGATTTGGGGCACCGGACCCTAAAGAAGGCTTCCCACCCGGCACAAAATTTCTTGCTCCTTTGGTGCTGGCCAATGCCGAAGACTCTGCGACAGACGCACGTCTCTTTGTTGACTACACAGTCGATTCTCAGAGCAGGCGCGTAGAAATCGGCAAGATTCTCCTCGGTCCGAAGGAGATCAGGCAAATAGATTTATCTCAGGAGCTCGCGCGTAAAGGCATCATTGGGCCAGTTAAAGATGCCGGGGTGGACATCAGCTACAGCGGGATGGTCGGCTCGGTAATTGCGCGGCTGGTCAGCATGGACTC
>DASYPF010000212.1:0-1922 GCA_036006905.1 Acidobacteriota bacterium | reverse complement strand
ATTGGTTGTGCAAATGGATGCGGATGAAGGTTCCTGCTGGCTTCCTACAATGGGAGCCATCAGAGGCGTCCCTCGGTTACGAGTCTAATCGCCAAACACGTTGATGTTTGAAATCAGAATCTCGAGCCGCGGGACGCGCTTTGCTTCCGAAACGAATACTCAGATGAAGTCCGGAACAAGATGGTAGAGAGGGCTCACTATAAGGATTTCGCGGGAGCAAGGCCAGCCTCTGCGTGGGTTGATGGGCAAGGAGGACGAAGAGACGACTATGTCAGCTAAGAAAACTGTGCCGCCGGAGCCGGAGTTTGTCGCCTTTGTAGGCATCGACTGGGCCGATCAGAAGCATGTGTGGTGTTTGCAGAAAGCGAATTCGAGGCAGCGAGAAGCTGGAGAACTGGAGCACAGGCCGGAAGCCGTCGAGGCCTGGGTGGGGGAACTGTGTCGACGATTCGGGTATGGTCCGATCGCGGTGGCGGTGGAGCAGGTGAAGGGCGCGCTGGTATATATGTTGCGCAAGTATGAGTGCCTGCATCTGTATCCGGTGCCTTCGACCATGTCGGCGAGCATGCGAGAAGCGTTGTATCCGTCGGGAGCCAAGGACGACCCGCGGGATGCGGATGTGCTGCTGGAACTGCTTGTGCTGCACCGGGACAAACTACGCCGGTTGACGCCGGATAATGAAGCGACCCGGCGGGTACAGAATCTGGTGGAGGAGCGGCGCAAGCTGGTAGAGGAAAAGACGGCGCAGCTGAATCGTCTCACCGGATACTTAAAGGTGTATTTTCCGCAGGTCCTGGAGTGGTTCGCGAAGTTGGACAGCAAGCTGGTGTGCGATTTTTTGGAGCGCTGGCCGTCGTTGGAGGAGTTGCAAAAGGTTCCGTCCGCCGAACTGAAGAAATTCTTCCGCCATCGGCGCGGCCGGCACGGAGAACTGACCGAGTGGCGGATGCAGGGGATCGGCAAGGCGACGCCGGCGATACGGGACGGGGCGGTGATTGAGGCGAAACAGACCGTGGTGCAAGTGATCGCACAACTACTGCGCACCTTACTGGAAGGGATCGCGACGCTGGAGCGCAAGATCGCCGAGGCAGCGGAAGTGCATCCGGATTTTTTCATTTTCCAATCGCTGCCGGGAGCGGGAGCAGCGTTGGCGCCACGCTTGTTAGCCGCTTTCGGTTCACAACGCGATCGTTACAGCAGTGCCGAAGAGGTGCAGAAGTATAGCGGGATTGCGCCGGTAACGGAGCGGAGCGGAAAGAAGAAATGGGTGCACTTCCGCTGGGCGTGTTCCAAATTCTTGCGGCAGAGTTTTCACGAATGGGCGGGACACTCGATCGCGCAGTCGGTGTGGGCGCGTGCCTACTACCAGCGACAGCGCGAGCGCGGCAAGGAACACCATGCCACGGTAAGGGCGTTAGCCTTCAAATGGATTCGCATCGTGTTTCGCTGCTGGCAAGACCGTGTGGCTTATGACGAGACCAGATATCTCAGGGTCCTGGCCAAGCGCGGTTCGCACCTGACCTCTGCCTTCATCGATGTAGCAGTGAGCATGTGAAATTATTGTGGATTCTAAGTGAACGTCGACGCTGAGTTAGTCAAAGAATGATTGACAAACATACTCAGACATCTGATTTCGTCAACCCACACTCAGAGACAGGAGTTAAACTTCTTTCGGATGATGAAGCGCGGGAGGAGTATTGCGATAGTGCTGGCCTTGTTGGTTGCGATTGCGGGGACGCTTTCCGCACGCGCCGCCAAGGCTATGCAACCCGCTCATGGTTTCGTTTCCAAGGTGGAATTGCGTATCTTAGCCCGCCAGTACGACAGAGGATTGCCAAGGAGCTTCACTTTCGTATTTGTGAATAGAACCGGCCATCAACTGCGGATGCCTCGTCCGACACGGTGCATTGGCGGCAACGGCA
>DASYPF010000211.1:0-12950 GCA_036006905.1 Acidobacteriota bacterium | reverse complement strand
TGCCGCAAATAATGAACCAGGGGCTAGCGGTTGGGGGCTGGGGGCTGGAAAATGGGGACAGACCCCAGTCAATGGGGACAGACCCCAATCAATGGGGACAGACCCCAATCAATGGAAAATTTGGGGCTGAGAGGATAAAAGATAGGGACAGACCCCCATTTTCAACACTGACCTCCAACCGCCAGCCCCCGACCGCCAGCCCCCAACCCCCAGCCTCCAACCCCAAACCCCCAGCCCCCACCCCCCACCCCTACGTTCATAATTGGGGTACAATTGGCTGAGTCCGCATGTTCCGCATAGCTCTGCTGGTTATCGTACTCTTGCTGCTGCTGGCCTTCGTCATCATGGCGTTTTTGCTGCCTCGACGAATAGGACCAGCCCAGCAACGCAGTTCGGTCCCCGCCGTCGTACTTTCCGGAGCCTGTTAATGTCGCCCCTTTCAACGGGCTCGAATTATCGCGCCTGGCTGCAATCCCATAGGCTTCTATTTGCCTTCGCACTGTTTACCGCTTTGCTATTGCGCCTCTGGATTGCGCTGCATTTTGCGCATGAGGCCGGCGACACTCCAGGTTATGACGCGCTGGCTGAAAACATGCTGCGTTATCACGTTTTTAGCTGGGACAGCCCTGAGAGTTTGTCTCCTACCGACGCGCGGGCGCCTGGATATCCGCTCTTCCTGGCCGCGATCTACACACTTGCTGGGATGAAAAACCACACCGCGGTCCGTGTGACAGAGGCAATACTCGATACGTCCCTGCTTTTTTGGATCACCTGGCTGGCTTGGGAAATCTTTCCGGCTTCCGCCGGCGTGGTGCTGATACTTGCGGCGCTGCAGCCTTTCACAGCCGAATACACCGCCGCAGTGTTGACAGAAACATGCACCATCGTTCTCGCCACCATCGCGCTGCTCACCATGCTGATCGGATACAAGCACCGCAGTCTTAAAGCTTGGTTCTTTTGCGGGATGGCCATCGCGGTGGCGATTCTTTGCCGGCCTGACTGCATTATGCTGATAGCCAGCGCCGCAGTGCTTTTGCTGGCTTTGATTCGCCGCTCAGAAGGTGTGAAAAAGAGTAGCACGCTGGAAGCGTGCGCTCCCAAGCCATCGGAGCCGCGGTCGCCAGAAGGTGTGAAAAAATCCGAGCCGCGACCGTTAGGGAGCGGACCCTCCGACGAGAGTCCGCTTGCTTACGCGCGCGGCTCAGTATTCTCGCGCACGACTGCCATACGAGCGGCGCTCTTTTTTGCCGCCGGGCTGGCTCTTCCCTGGGGCCCGTGGGTTGCACGAAACGCAATAACACTGCACCGCTTCCAGCCATTGGCTGATTTCTACGCAAGCCAGCCTGATGAGTTCACGCCCGTCGGTTTCATCGGCTGGACGCGAACCTGGATCAAAGACGACCTGTATCTGGATTCCGTTTCTTGGCAGGTCAACGAAGGGAAGTTGGACATGCACAATTTCCCCGCTTACGCCTTCGACAGCGAAGAGGAACGCTCGCGCGTGGAAGCTCTCATAATGCGATACAATGAAGAAGACGAGATGACCCGGGAGATTGATCGTGAGTTTGCACACATTGCACAGGAACGGATCGAGAGACATCCGCTGCGATATTTGATCCAGCTTCCTTTCCGGCGCGCTCTCATGCTATGGTTTTCGCCTCACTATCGGATTTTTCCTCTGACTGAAGAATTGCTCCCATTGCGCAACTTGATCGATGACCCATTAGAGTCCGTCTTAGTGGATCTTTTCTTCTTGTCCAAGCTGGCGCTGGTTGTCCTGGCATGCGTCGCTGTCATCCTGCTGCCCGATCGTCTGATTTCTCTGTGGGCGG
This sequence comes from Acidobacteriota bacterium, assembly GCA_036006905.1. Taxonomy (GTDB): domain Bacteria; phylum Acidobacteriota; class UBA6911; order JACQSX01; family JACQSX01; genus DASXTB01. Next base: position 11,118 of record DASYPF010000211.1, on the reverse strand, counting down.
CCCTTACCATTCTGTTGCGCACGGCTGCCTTTTCGTGGATGCCCAATGTCGAGTACCGCTATGTACTGGAAGTATTTCCGTTGCTGCTGGTCCTGGGTGCGACCGGTTTCCTTCTTCTGCGAATGAGGAAGCAGCCATGACCCGGAAGTCTGTCTTCCACGATCCGCGGGGGCGCAAACGAAGAGTAACCGGTGGAGTAGCGCTGCTCGTGGGAGTGATCAGCACCACCATCGCCGTCTTGTTTGTCATCTCCCTGATCAGCCAGCCATTGCTGATTCATCCGCCCGATCGGACGCGACTGCCTATTCCGCCTCCGACCAAGCCGGCGTTTTTGCGCACCCGGCAAGAACGAATGTTCATCAACGCGTTGACGAAACTAAAGCAGGCGAAAATGGAACAAGAGAAGCGTTGGAAGCGTCTTTCTTCTCACAATGCCAGACAGCCGCTGATAGGTTTTTACGTGAGCTGGGACGAAGCCAGCTATGCATCGCTGCGCGATCACGCGACACGACTGGACTGGCTTGTGGCTGAGCTAATGCGGCTGCGGCCAAATGACGATCCGGTTCTGGAAATCAAGGACGAAAGTTACTCGGCTGATTGGGTGCGCAAGCGCAATCCCAACCTGAAAATTTTTGCACTGATTAACAACTTCGACCTGGAGCTGGGAAAGTGGAACAACGCTCTGCTCGAGCAAGTCCTCTCTGACCCGGGACGGCGCGCTCGGCTGCGTGCCCACCTGCTTGACTATGTTCAGCGCCAGCAGTATGCAGGGGCGGTGATCGATTTCGAGGACCTGTCGGCAAGCACGTCGTCTTTGCTGATAACTGTATTGCACGAGCTGAAAGATGATTTCACCAGCCGCAAGTTAATTCTGGCGGTTACCGTTCCTTTCCAGGATCCCGACTTCGATTACCCGCGCATTGCCAAAGAAGCTGACTACATGATTTTGATGGCCTACGACGAGCACTATCCGGGAGGAGCACCCGGCCCTGTTGCTTCGCAAACCTGGTTTGAAGAGACCCTGTTGAAGCGCACGCGCGAGGTGGATCCGCACAAAATGATTCTGGCCGTAGGAAACTACGGCTACAACTGGAGCAGTGCCAAGGACGTATCCGCGACGGAGCTTTCTTTCCAGGACGCGCTGCGGGCGGCGCAGGAATCGTCTGCAACCGTCATTCTGGATTCCATTTCTTTCAATCCTCATTTTGAATACGATGAAGATGACGGAAGCCACCACTCGGTTTGGTTTCTGGATGCAGCGACGCTTTTCAATCACCTGTCCGCTGCGGAAGTCTATCCGCTGGCCGGTTACGGCATCTGGCGGCTGGGCACCGAAGATCCGTCAATCTGGCATATTCTGCCGAACTTCAGCGGCACGGAAGAGACAGCCAGGAAAACCCTCATTATTCCGCCTGCATACGATCTGGATTTCGAAGGCAAGGGTGAACTGCTGGACGTCAAACAGTCGTCACAAGAAGGAGCGCGCCGGGTCGAATTCGATCCAAAACTGGGGCTAATCAAGAACGAGGAATACACCAGGATTCCCGGAAGTTTTCTGGTCCGACGCCGGGGCTTTGTCCCCAAGCGGCTGGTGCTGACCTTCGATGACGGCCCAGATCCCAGTTACACCCCGGAGATTCTGCGAATATTGAGAGAAAAGAAAGTGCCCGCATGCTTTTTCGTCATTGGGCGAAATGCGGATCTTTATCCCGAGCTGCTGCACCAGATTTACAACGAAGGCCATGAAGTTGGAAATCACACCTTCACCCATCCCAATCTGGGGACCGTTTCCAAGCCCGTGGCGGAACTGGAAATAAATACCACACAGCGCCTGATACAAAGCCTGCTGCAGCGGTCGACGATCTTGTTTCGGCCCCCATACGGAATCGATTCGACGCCGGCGACTTCCAACGAAATCAAGCCGGTCATGTGGGCTTCAAGCCTGGGATACATCACCGTGGCTCAGGAGATCTTCTCGGATGATTGGAGGCGCCCGGGCGCGGATGTCATCCTCCAGCGAACTCTGCAGCAGGTCAAACTTCACCAGCGTCCCACACTGATTATCAATGCCGGCAACAATATCCTGCTTCATGACGGCGGCGGAGAACGGTCTCAAACCATCGAAGCTTTGCCGGAGATCATCGATCAGTTGCGCGCTCAGGGATACCAGTTTGTCTCGCTTTCCAGCTTGCTCGGTATGACCCGCGATCAACTGATGCCGCCATTTTCCGCCCAGGAACAGTATCTGGTGCGTGCGGATCACTACTTATTCCTTGCGCTGGGGCTGATTGCCCGATTTGGCCATTGGATTTTTCTTGTAGTGATTGTGCTGGGGCTGGCTCGGATCCTGTTCGTCGGGACTCTGGCGGTGATCCATTACTCCAGGTGCAAGCAACGGCAGTTCGATTCCGGTTATCGACCCAAAGTTTCTATATTGATCCCCTGTTTCAATGAAGCCGCCGTCATCAGGGACACGATCAATTCGGTGCTGGCGTCCAACTATAAAGATCTCGAAGTGATCGTGATTGACGACGGATCCTCCGACAATACAGCCGATGTCGTGGAAAGGCGTTTTGCGGGAGTTGCCAAAGTGCGCCTGCTGCGGCAGGCCAACGCAGGGAAAGCGGCGGCGCTCAATCGTGGCATAGCCGAAAGCTCCGGCGAGATCCTGATCGCGCTGGATGGAGACACGCAGTTCTTGCCGAATACCATCGAGAAACTGGTTCGTCACTTCAAGTTTCCCGAAACAGGAGCCGCGGCGGGTGATGCGAAGGTGGGAAATCGGATCAACTTTTTGACCGCGTGCCAGGCCCTGGAATACATCACCAGCCAGAATCTGGATCGGCGCGCTTTTGATCTGCTCAACGGAATCACCGTGGTGCCTGGAGCGGTAGGGGCCTGGCGGGGCTCTCTCGTTGAAGAGCTGGGTGGATTTGAATCGGACACGCTTGCCGAAGACCAGGAGCTCACGATGAGAATTCTGCGGTGCGGCAAAGATGTCGTCTACGAACCCGAGGCTGTGGCCTTTACAGAGGCGCCCGACCGGTTGGGGGGCTTGATCCGGCAGAGATTTCGATGGTGCTATGGAACGCTGCAGTGCGTCTGGAAGCATCGTGGCGCGGTCTTCGAGAGCACCAGCGGCCTGGGAAAATTCTCCATTCCGAATGTGGTGATCTTCCAGATCCTGTTCCCGCTGCTTTCTCCGTTCATGGATCTGGTGCTGTTGTGGAACATCGCTTCGTCGTTGTTTGACAAAATGCAGCATGACCTGCCCTTTTGGAACGAGACGATGATCCGGGTCGGCTTTTTCTACGCTGTGTTTGTCGTGGTCGATTGGCTATATTCACTAGTGGCCTTCCTGCTGGAGAAAGAAGATAAGCGATTGCTGCTGCTGACGTTCCTGCAGCGTTTACTCTACCGCCAGTTGATGTACGTCGTGCTGTTCCGTTCCATCTCCCGGGCTCTTACCGGAATTACCGTGACTTGGGAAAAGCTGGAGCGGAAGGCGACGGTGACGCGCTGAAGTCGCAAGTCGAATGTCCAAGGTCTAAAGTCCAAGGTCCAAAGTCGAAGGTCCAAGTCCAAAGTCGAAGGTCCAAGGTCGAAAGTCCAAGGTCCAAGTTCAAAGTCGAAAGTCCAAAGTGCAAAGTCCAAAGTCCAAGGTCCAAGGTCCAAGGTCCAAAGTCGAATCCAAGAATCCGGGAACAGTGCATTAGCTAGACCGTGACAACATTATCTCTAAATTTTTCTTCGCAAATTTGAGAGTCACTCGGTTAAGTCTCCTAAAAAGGAGAATTTGTTATGGCGAAGATACAGTTTTTCGAAGAGATTGAGGCGTGGAAGAAAGCGAGGGTCCTGGCAAATTCCATTTATGATTTGACCCAAAAACCCAGATCTGCAAGGGATTTCGGGCTACGGGATCAGATCCAGCGGTCCACAGTTTCCGTAATGTCGAATATTGCCGAAGGATTTGAGAGCCAAAGCGACCGTCACTTCATTTCGTATCTTTTCAGAGCTAAGGCATCGGCGGCCGAGGTTCGGAGTCAAATCTACCTTGCATTCGATCGCCGGTATATCCTCAGGACAGAATTCGAAGAGGCGGTGAAACTCGCGCTCCAGACAAGTCGTTTGATCGCTGGTTTCCTTAATTACCTCGGATCGGCAAGAAAGCAATTAAAGAAAACTAGCAGGTGCTGAGCTCGAACTTCGACTTTGGACCTTGGACTTTGGACTTTGGACCTTTGTGTTACTAGCTCGCCATGGCCCGAAATAAGGTTTCATACCGGTCCGCCACCAAGTCCCAGGAATAGCTCGCTTCGATCCGCTCCTGCGCTTTAGAACGAAACGACTGGAAATTGTCGGGATGATGGACGGCATCACGGATTTTTTCTGAGAGATCGGTAATGTTGTTGAATCGGTAGTACAGGCCAGCGTCACCAAGTGCGCGTAGGTGATCGGGGGTGTCATTGGCAATTACGAGACCGCCTGCGCCCATCGCCTGCAGCAGCGCGGGATGTGTCCCTCCAGTTTCCGTCGATTGAATGAACGCAGCGCTATGGCACATCAACTCTTCCAGAGCGCTCCCGTAAGCGATCCCCGCCAAAATTACGTTGGAGCCAGCTACCGGACCGGCCATCGCCACTTGCTCGCGAATGTACGTCATATAGTTCGCATCCTGCTGTGCGTCCCCCACCAAAAGCAGCGGTATATCGACGTGGGACTTGCGGTAGGCGGCAATGACAGTGTGCGCGTGATTCTGCGGCTGCAAAGTTCCTACGTAGAGGAGATACTGGCGCGGCTGCAGGTTCCATGTTCCCAGCCCGGCGCCCGGTCGAGGAGAAACCCGCCGTGAACCGTAAGGAATGACGGCGCTTTGGACGCCATAGTGCTGGCGAAAGTACTCGGCGATCACTTCAGAGTCGGTGATCAGTTTGTTGGGAAAGTGGAATGCAAAGTGATCTGCCAATCTGCGAGCCAAATGTCGCAGCGGGCTTCCCGAATCGGACTCGGGATGGATTCCATCAACGCTGACTGCCACTTTTTGCGCCGCCAGGCGTGGAAGCCAGGCCAGCCCGGCATTTGTGCCTCTACAGATCAGTACGGCATCGTAGCGGCAGAAGATGGCGTGGAGCAGGCAGAGCACTGTGTACGTCATTGTTTCTGGAAAGGGTTTTGCCGGCTCAGGCATCAGGACACGCCTCACGCCGCGGTAGCGATGATCGCGTTCCCGGCAGTGGCGGCTGCGACAGTAGACAGTCACTTCATGACCGCGCCGTGTCAGTCTTACTGACAGTTCCTCGGCAAAATTCTCGAAACCTCCGTAGCGCGCCGGAATGCCGCGCGTTCCCATTACGGCGATCTTCATAGGCGCCTCCTTGAAACTGGCATGCGCCAGCCGAATTGTTTGTCTTGAAGTGTCCAGCCTGCCACAGATGCATGCAATGCACTGTAGCGCGGATCACGTTTCCGGCTTGGGCTCTGGACTTTCGACCTTGGACCATGGACCTTCGATTTGGGACCTTGGACTTTCGACCTTGGACTTTCGACCTTAGACTTTTGCCGACGTGGCGGCGCGATGGGAAGGAACTGGACGGCGGACTTGAAGTGGTGATTCAAGGTGGGATTGCGCGAACGCAGAGCGCCGGCGAAAACGTCAGAGCCCGGAGCGTTAAGCGACGGGTCCCGCCAGAGTAAGTCGGCGATCCAAACCTTCCGCTGGCAGACGTTGTTACTGGGGCGGGACCCGTCGCTTAGAACCTGTGAAAAAATACTGAGCCGCGCGCGTAAGCAAGCGGACTCTCGTCGGAGGGTCCGCTCCCTAACGGTCGCGGCTCGGATTTTTTCACACCTTCTTACGCTCCGGGCTCTGAGGCTGTTGGAATCCGTCGCGGGCGCTCACCCTGGGGGAACAGCACCGATCGCTGCGACCTTCGACTCTCGACCTGCGCCCTGCGACTTTCGACTATGCCTTAAAAGTCTCCCGCTTATAATCCCACAACACCGTTTTGTTATGCTTGGCTGATTCGTTGACCATGTGCGCGACGGCCGCGGCACGGTGGCCAACCAGCGCGGTTTCCACCGGCTCCTGCCGGGTCCGGACCGAGTTGAAGAAATTCTCCAGGTGCAGCAGTGTTGCATCCTTGCCCTGCTCTTCCCACACCTCCGAGCCTTTCTGGACCTTGGGATCCCATGTATTGGGGAGTTCCACGTTTTTAATTTTCGGATCCTTGTAATACTGCTCTTCCAGCCTCCGAGGCCAGCTCTCGACGATCCAGTTGTTGTCGTCCACAACATTTTCGGGAATCAACGTGAGAGTTTTGCCTCCGATAACAAGGCTTCCTTCTGTTCCCAGAATTTGGAAGCCACCTTGTTCCTTCATTTGATTGTTGAACGTGCCGCTGAGGTTGACCATGAATCCTTCCGGATATTCCAAAACAGCATTGATCGTGTCCGGTACATCGCGCGTTTCCTTCCAGCGATACAAGGCCGCCATGGCCGCGCCTTTGTTTGCCATTTTCGCGTCCATGATGTAGTGAATCGTCGTCATCAAGTGCACGAATAGGTCGGTGGCGATGCCGCCCGAGTAATCCCAAAAGCAGCGCCAGCGGAAGAATCGCTCCGGGCTGAAAGGCCGCTTGGGCGCCGGGCCGAGGAACATCTCCCAGTCGACCGTTTCGGGAGAAGCATCCGGTGGAATCGGGTAAATCCAGGCGCCGCCAGGAGTGTTGCGGTTGTAGGACGCGCGCACCATGGTGATCTGTCCCAGCGCTCCCGATTTGATTATTTCGCGGGCCTTCTGCTGGATGGCGGAGCTGATTCCCTGGCTGCCGACCTGAAAAATCCGCCCGCTGCCTTTCAGGGCCGCGGCGATTTCATTCCCGTCGTCGACTCTGTAGGTCAGCGGCTTTTCGATGTAGACGTCCTTGCCCGCTTTGATAGCGGCGATTGCCTGCGACCTGTGGAGGTGGTCGGGAGTGGCGATAACGATTACATCAATGCCTCTGTCAGCCACGATTTCTTCGGGCCGCTTGGAAACCTTCGCTCGCCCGCCGGTCCGCTCCACAGCCCGCTCGACGCGTCCTTTGTAGGCATCGCAGACGGCGACGATCTCAGCGCTAGGGATCTTTTGGATTTCGTTCAGCAGTTGCTGCGCCCGCGCGCCCACGCCGATCATGCCGACGGTGATGCGATCGTTGGGAGAAACGCTTGGGGTGTTTGCCGATGCAGCCAGAAATTCTTTTCCCGAGGCGATGCCCAAGCTGGCGCCCGCCAGGGCGGCAGACTGCAGGAATTGCCTGCGATTCATATCATTTTTTTTCATATGCGTCCTCCATTGTGAGTTAAGCCATCAGCTATCAGCTATCAGCTATCAGCTATCAGCTATCAGCTATGTATAGATAAGCTAGGCACCGCATAGCGGCGTCTGAATTTAGCGCGGCCTTTCAAGGCCGGGAGTCCAAAACAAAGAAAACATCTCGTCGCGTAGCGACGATTGATTATGTCCAAACTTCATGCTAGCTATCAGCTAAAAGGCAAATTTTCCGAGCCGCATGCCTGATAGCTGATAGCTGATGACTGATAGCTGACCGCTGATAGCCGGTTCCTACTTCTTCTTCATCGCCTCAGCGATCGACTTCTCCGCCAGAGGCGCCATCACGGCGTAACCCTCCTTGTTCGGGTGCAGGCCATCGTAAGTGAGCTCCTCTTTGAAAAACCCGCCGGCGTCGGCCATCGCCGAAAAATAATCCAAATAGGTGTGCCCATTTTCGGCGGCATAGCGCTTAATCCAGTTGTTCAGCGCCGTGATTTTCTCGGGCGGCCGCCGCGTTGTTTGAGTGATGGCTTTTCCCTCGCGGTCTTTTTTGCAGTCGCAAACGGGGAGCAGCGAAGCCAGCACTATGCGAATCCCGTGAGCCCGCGCCAGCTCCGACAGGGAAGAAAGATTGTCTTCAATCCCTTCCAGAGTCATCGGTCCGGTGTTGCCTGAAATGTCATTGGTGCCCGCCAGAATCACCACCGCTTTGGGACGCAGCGCAATCACATCGGGCCGAAATCGCACCAGCATCTGCGGAGTAGTCTGGCCGCTGATTCCGCGGTCCACGTAAGGTTTGCCCGGAAAAAATCCGCCGAACTCCGGCCGCACCCAGCTATCAGTGATCGAATCGCCCATGAACACCACCCGGCTTTCTTTTTTTTCGGGCGGCACAAGCTGCGTGTTGGCATCATGGTAACGGGCCAGATTCGGCCAATCTTTCAAGATCGATTCTGCCCGATCGAGCCGCCTCTTGATCGCGGGCAGCTCCGAACAATCCGATTGAGGAGTAGCCGCCGGAGTTTGGGCCAAGATGACATTAAAGAAGAGCAGTGAGGTGCAAAAGGGAACTGTTCGCATAAGTCTTGACCTCTCAGTTCGCTATCAGCCGTCCTCTAGCTATCAGCCATCAGCGGTCAGCCATCAGCTAGCGGATAGCTTAGCCCACTGAAGCGGGCTGGGTAAGCCTTTGGCTTGCCGGGTGCCGCATAGCGGCGTCTGACTTTAGCCCGGCCTTTCAAGGCCGGGAGTCCGAAACAAAGAAAACATCTCGTCGCGTAGCGACGATTGATTGAACCAGGGTCAATCGTCGCTACGCGACGCAATGCATATCAATGATTCGCTCACCCGGCCTTGAAAGGCCGGGCTAAATTCATTGGTCGCTAACGCGACCATGGAGGTGCGCCAGCGGCCGTTCCTATAGAACTCGAAATTAGAAACCCGAAACCCGGGACCCGAAACCCTATCTGATCTCCGAGTACGGCGCCGGCCGCAAAAACATGTTGCTGATATTCGAGACAATCTCGGCGTCGGTATAGCCGGGCGTGCTGCTCAGCTTTTTCCATTCGGGATCGATCCGAAAAGCATCCCAAGCCTTGTCGTGCGCTGCCATGTTGTCGAATGCAAGCATGTAAGTAAGATTAGGCAATTTTGAGCCGATTAGTGTCTCGCCAAAAAACACTGGGTGGAACCCTGCGCGGCGGAAAATCTTGATCTCGCCATTGTTGAACATCTCGATCTTCTTCTTGCCCGCCTTGCTGTTATGGCTTTCATAGGTGCGCAGCTCAAAAATGCGCGGCGGTCCTTCGGAATGCGCCGGTGGCACTTCCAGCTTCGGCATTCCCTGAAAGGCCACCATCAACTGGCTCTCGGCGCGGACATATCCCGGATCGGTGGCGGGAAGACTTATAAACTCAGCCTTCTGGTATTCGTCCGTCGCCGCAACGCGATCCGAGGCGGTGGCAAAATCTTCCAGCGACTTGTAGGGGATTAATATGTAAAGGGATGGGCTGTCGGGCCCAATCATCACATCGAAGACTCCCACCGGACCGATGCCATTTCGCTTCATTACGGGAAGCGCGGTATTTCGAAGAAAATCGTTGAACAATTTTATCTTGGGGCCGCGGCGGAGATGATACCGGCGCAGCTCATAGTACTCGCGCCCGGCTTTCTTAATATCTTCAGGAACTGAGGCAACGATCGAACGCGCAGCGGCCGATGTCAGCAGCAGAGAGGGAAGAAAATTTCGTCGTCTCATGTTTTTAACCAGCTAATGACTCGCTGAAAGCCAGCTCTCAAGTTTGGGCATTTATAACCTGGCCGAGACAAAGCCCGCTTTCAGCGTGCCCTGCGCCGCATAGCGGCGTCTGACTTTAGCCCGGCCTTTCAAGGCCGGGAGTCCAAGACACAAACATCTCCGTCGCGTAGCGACGATTGATTCAACCCGGGCTCAATCGTCGCTATGCGACGAAAAACACATTAACGATTCGTTTACCCGGCCTTGAAAGGCCGGGCTAAAGTCATCGGTCGCTAACGCGACCCGGAGCGAGGTGAAAGCTGATGACAGCTAACAAGTTGAGGGCTGAGACCCGTCAGCGGCCGCATTCGACATTCGACATTCGGCATTCGTCATTTACCAATCGGCGTCACCGTTACCTTGCGCACCCAGACCTTCCCATGATCTCCCTGGATCATGATCGGGCCGGGTTGTCCTTCGTCGCTGTCAAGAGCGCCCCCAGTGATTCCTTCAATCGCCGAATTGTCGTGGACCTTCTGGCCGTTGAGGAAAACCGTGACGCGATTGCCCACGATGGTCGCCTCCATTGTCTGCCATTCTCCGGGCAGCTTGCTGGCATTCACCAGAGGCGCAACGCGACTATAGATCGCCATATGCCTGTGGCTTTCGGGAGGTTTTCCGTAATCGTCTAACACCTGCAACTCATAGCGCCCCCGAAGGTAAATGCCGCTATTGCTCTCATTTTCCAACTTGTATTCAGCGTGAATTTTGAAATCTCGAAATTTCTGATCAGAAACAATATTGTTGGCGTGCGCGCTGTTTGTCATCACGCCGTCCTCGACGCTCCAGCCCGCCGGCCGATCGGGGAGCTGATAGTGCCAACCGGTCAGGCCCTTTCCATCAAACAGCTCCACCGGGTTCCCCCATTTGTGAGCGGCATTGGCGTCGTACTTGCCCCATTTTGGAGGACGCACGCCGACCCACTCGACCTTCTCTGTATCTGAGGTCATCGTGCCGACGAGCTTGCCGCCGACTACTTTGGCACGGTGAACCTGTTTAGGCTGATTCCCGTCACGCGTAGGGGAAAAAACTAGCTCCCCTTTCTCTATGGAAATCTCGGGCAAAGGCAGAACACTTCCGCCGCGGTTGAGGAAATCGCCCATCAGTTTTCCACCTTCCTGTTTCACTTCCAGCCAATAGATATACTTCTCCTTGCCTTTGGTTCCGGTGATGTCCCACTTGCCAAGAAAGGCTTTTTCTTGGGCCAGGGCCGGAGCGATACACATCAGCGCAAAAAGAAGGGAAATGTATTTTTTCGGAGGCATCGGTTCTCCTAGATTGAAGTTGATGGCTTGAATGTACAACTTTCGGCTTTAACCGTAAAGCATACAAAAAAGATGGTAGTGCTTTAGTTGGCTGAGCCGCGCGCGTAAGCAAGCGGACCCTCCAATGCAGCAACCACCACCAGAAGAGCAGAATTGCAAACATCTGGCGAAGGCCGAGGCGGTACCCGAAACACTCTTCTACCCCTGGCGCCGAAGTGCTACTTGGAGAGTCCGCTTGCTGACGC
>DASYPF010000210.1:0-9608 GCA_036006905.1 Acidobacteriota bacterium | reverse complement strand
AAGGGTTGTCACAATCTTTCCTGCGTATACAGTCTTCGGATCCCGAGCAGGATCGTAAATCGTGATGCATGCGCCCAAGAATCGACGCGACTCCAAAAGCGCTCCCATCAGCGAACTCAGTTGGCCAAAGCCGAGTCCAGGCGTTCCTGGGGAGTCAACCGCAGGCATTACGCTTTCATCTAGCACATCCAGATCGACAAACATCCACGCGCGTACAAGGCCTCGCGCATCCATTCGCGCTAGGGCCGTCTTTGCCGCCGCCGGTACACCAGTGCGCAAGACGTCCTGGACGATCAATCGCGTGATTTTCGTGCGCGCGATGTCGACGTACGAGAAGTTCGCGTCGAGCGCGTTGCGCTCTCCAATTTGGATCGTATCCTCGTCACGCGATAGTGGCCCCTCGACCTCCGGCCATTCCGTCAGAAGTGATTCGCCGCGGCCTGTCGCAAGCGCCAAGTCCATTCCAGCGACAGCACCGAGCGCTCCCTGCGTATCGTAGTTGTCTGGATGAAAAAAATCGCTGTGACCATCGATGTGCACCAGGCCTCTGCCATGTGCCATGCGCGCACCATAGAGGCAGCCGAGCAGCACAGAACAGTCGCCGCCGATGACGATTGGGAACAGCCCCTGGCTGATTGCACTGCTTACCTTCTGCCCAAGTTTGAGTGAAAAGCGCCGGATAGCGTACCCATTGCGAATGCGCGTTCCAGCCTCTGTGCTGCTCGGCTGCCTCTATGGTCAGCGCATGGCGCATGGCAGAGGCCTGGTGCACTCCCAGGAACGGATACGACTTCGCGCCCATGAGAATGAGCACCGGCGCTGAGATGCTTTGAACCGCCTGCGGCGTGATGGCGGGGAACAAAGTTCCGGTGGTCAACATCACATCCCACTCGTGAGCGTCCTGCAGGGTCTGGTCACGCGAGGACTGCGGCATCTTATCCCAGGCGTGAGGATCGTTGAAAACGTAGGCCATGAAGATCCGGATCCCCTCTTCGCGGTCGCCCTTCTGATAAGCCTGCCGCATTGGCTTGACCATGCGTTGCTGAATATCGTCGAACATTGTTTTTCCACGCTCGCGCTCCTCGCCGTGCAACTCCGCTAGCAGTGAGACAGCTGGCGGTTCGGCTAGCACCAGGGCCCGCACCAGCTGCGGATACCGTGCGGCGAGAAACAACGCCGTGAGTGCGCCGTACGAATGTCCAATCACGATCACTTTCCCAAGACGCAACGTACGTATAAACGCTGCGAGGTCGTCCGAATCTACTACCGCCGAGTAGCCGGGCCGGGCCGGATTCGTATTGGGATGGTTGTACCGTCGGCTATACGCGATCGCGCGATAGTGCTTGGAAAACGGCCCGATCTGATCAGCCCAGTAACCACCGTTGCTCAACGATCCGTGAACAAAGACTACGGGCACGCCTGCGCCCTCATCCACGTAGTGCAGTGTGATGCCGTGTCCGATGCTGGCCGCATGGATCTGCGGCTCCGCTGCGTTTTGCTTCGCAAGGCCGCTCCCCGCGACCATCGCGAAGACTGCGGCCAAGATGAGGATGCGAAGATTCTTGGGGCGGATTCGTGGCATGATGTCTCCTGAAGCCATCCATGCTACGACCGCCGGGCAAAATCGCCTAGCTGGTGCCCGCTAAATGTTCAAATCACGCTAGCTCCTGCAAAAGTTTGGGGCCTGATTCTGGTCGTACGACGGGCAGTCCTTCCGTGATCCGGTAAGGCTTGCCGACCATCCACAATCAATTCGCGGTGATTTGCACTCCCTGCGTTCTTCACTCGCCTTTCCTTGCAAGACTAGCGGCCTCGGACAGCAAACGATGTATTTTCTCTCGATCAAGATATCGTCCGGCGGTCACGACCGCCGCGATTCTTTGCGTATTGTGAATGTCCTGCAAAGGGTTACCTTCCAGAAAGACCAGATCAGCGACCTTCCCCACTTCTACCGTGCCAAACTCTGCTGTCTTATGAAAATATGTTGCCGGATTGAAGGTCGCGGCCTGTAATGCCTCTAAAGGCGAGAAGCCGGCTTCGACCAACAAAGCAAGTTCGGTGTGCAATCCAAACCCGGCTGCGAAAAAGGTCTCGGCATCAGTTCCCGTCATGAAGTTAACCCCCGCCTTGTGCATTATCCGGACTACCTGGATCTCCAACTCGTAGCTGCGCTTTTGAACACTCATATCTTCTTCATTTCGCGTTTTCCGGAACGAACCCAATCGATCGATCCATCCAGTGACGGTACCCGGCGCCACGTATTCCACGCCAGTAGAATTGCGAAGATCGTTTGGAGTTGTGAACGCGAAGGTGTGCTGAACCAGCAGAGTTGGCACCTGCCAGGTATTGTTACTCGAGAAGATCCGGCTCAACTCAGTCGCCTTCTTTTTACTGAATGTATTGACCACAACCTTCAACTGATCTTTTCTCACGCGATCGCGCTGCGCTCCAATAGAAGTCGCGACCAACTGTTTTCGAAGAGCCGGTTCATCGCTCGAACAGGCGAAAAGAATTTCACTCAAATGCTCGATGCTTCGTTGGCCTGCCTCTGAGGCCTCTTTCGCAGTGATGTAGATGGGAACGTGGCCGACGTAATCGATTCCATCCTTCCTGGCTTCCGCTGCGACCGCGAAATACGCGACCCGCGGCAAGCGTGAGTACACCTTGATAAAGTCGGCGCCGTGATCGTGAAGGTAGTCCACCGCCTCCTCCGCCTGCTGATCGGTTTCTGCGGTCAAAGAGTCCGGCCAAATCGGCTTAGGGCCGTCGATGAGTTTGCCGGCGGCAAAAATGCGGGGACCAAGAATGACACCATCGGCTACCTTCTTTCGCCACTGCATCGTTTCATCAACCGCCAAAGGACTCCCCATGTCACGAATTGCAGTGACACCGTTCGCTAAGAATAGATCGAACATGCGTTGGACTTGATCGTTTGACCAAAGCGCGTGCGCGTGCATGTCCCAAAAACCGGGAACGACGAACTGACCTCCGGCATCGACTACAACGGCGTGTGGAGGGATCGCGACTTTTGGGGACAGGGCAGTAATTCGATGATCGCTGATTATGATCGTTTGTCCATGGAGGAGCTGTCCGTTTTTGACGTTGATGACGGTTGCGTTTGTGAAGACGAGAAAGCGTGAATCTGTCTGCGCAAATCCACAGATTGCAGTCGTCACGAGGCTTAAGGCGAAGATGATCGTTCTCATCCGACGTCTCCTTCGCGACTTTGATTTCCTAAGATTAGGAATCAGGTTCCGCAATCTCCCGAGAGCAGCCCCGATGGCTCTTACAGACTAGGATCGTTCCCTGCAGATACAATTGTGCCCGAGTCACGGGCTACTCTTCCATTACGCGTAGCGTGGCCGCGTCAACTCAGTAGGCGTGACTACCGAGCCTAGTCAAGCCCGACGTGGCGCACCAAGTCCGCAAAACGGTGGTCGCCGCGGAGGCGATCAAAGAACGGATGCACTTTGATGTATTGCAGAATCTGTGAATGCTCCTGATAGGCCCGCTCGAGCCAGGCAAATGCCTGTTCGTAATGACATCATCTACGAGGGAATCCATTTTCGCTTTGCGGACGTGCAGGCGCCGAAGCAAGGGCGCCACGTGGCCCAGTGGGCCTTCTCCCATTTCCTGCGCTCGGTCGACGACGACGATCACGATGACAACGAGGATGAGGAGTGATCGAGGCGAGCGGCTTCCCTGAGGCGCATCGCATACAGACGATGGACCTCCGGTTGAACAATCCGGACACCAATGGCTAGACGCGTTGTAGCTGGAGTTATCCTTCTACTGGCTGATCACTGCTTCCACGAGCTCTTTGCGGCCCGGATGATCTGCGTGCGCGCAGACCATGAGGAGTTCGTTGAAATACCTGCGGCTAGCTTCGCGATCGGGCTTGCGCTGCGCCGCGAGCGCCGCGCCATAAAGCGCGCGAAAGCGCTTCGGTTCGCGTTTCAGTGCGGCTTCGAACTGCTCGAGTGCCTCTGCGGGCTGATTCGATTGCAGGAGCATCTCACCGAGCAGTTCCCGCGACGTGGCCAGCGGTCCGGGGCTTACCGCACTCTTTTCTGTATCGTCTTCGAGCTCGGCCGCCGATTTCATTTCCTGCAGAGCCTCCTCGGTGCGCCCTTCCGCCAGCGCGGTCCATGCCGATACGGTTCGCCGTTGTATTTCAACCTGCTCCGCCCAGTAGGCTTCATCGGATTTTGAGAGCCTCTCGTGGATATTTGTGAGCGCCTCGCGCGAAGCTCGCGCACCAGCAACATCGCCAAGATGCGCCGCCGCCAGACCGCGGGCGAAGTGGGTCATCGCCTCGGCGTACGGGAACGAGGTCTCGCGCACCTCGAGCATTGCTGAGGCCTTCCAATCCTGCCGCTCGAGCGCATAGCGCGCCGGAATGGCCGCGATTGCAAAATATCCGGCGGAAGGTGGGGCAGCACCGCTGATCACCATCCCAGGATTGAAACGCGAAACGATCTCAGGCAGCGATTCCACGAGCCGCCGCGCTGCATCGTCCTGCGCCGTCTGCAGATAAGCGTAAGCCTGGTAATCGAGCGCGTGCAATTCTTCCGCGGTCTGGCCCTCACGCCGCGCTGCGGCGGACGCGGCCAGGTTGCTGTCGATGGAATCCTGCCAGTAACCAATGCGCGTGAAGGTGTGCGAGGGCATGTGGAGTGCATGCGGAGCATCGGGCGCGATCGTGGAATAGCGCTGCGCCGCGAGCAAAGCCCGCGCTGCCAGCGACGGTACGTCGTAGGTGTGGATGATGTAGTGCGCGAGGCCGGGATGTTCTGGTTCCTGTACGAACAGGGATTCGAGGATCGCACCGGCCTTCAGCCTGTTAGCGTAGGTCTTGTCCGTCGGCTCCTCAGACGCCGCGAGTGCCAGCGCATAGAAGATCGAGGCCTCATGGTCCTGCGGGTAATGAAGGGCCAGCTCGGCCATCGCATCGCGATATGCCAAGAGCCGAGCTTGCTCTGGCGTTTTCTCGAAATCCGCGTACAGCTTAGAAACGGCGGAGATGTAGGCTTGCTCCCGCGCCGTCCTGGCGCCGAGCGCCTGCCCGCGCTTGATGGCTTGTCGGCCGTCCCGCAGTTGCGATGTAACCTTCAGCCCGGGTGCAAATGGATTGCTCCAGTGGCTTAGCGCGATTCCCCAGTACGCGATGGCGCACGAAGAATCAGCTTTCAACGCAGTGTTGAAGCCAGCGATTGCGCGACTGAACTGGAAGGAATGCAGCAGGGCCACGCCACGATCGAACTGCTTCTGCGCGGCGGGTTTGCACGAGGTCGCAAAACGGACCGTCCCGAGCTTTTCGGGCGCTGTAGCATGCTGATGGTCCTGCGCGATGCCGCTGCCCGCTGCCAGAGCCAAAACCCAGGCGCTAATGAATTGCGCGCGCAACATTGTGATACCTCCGTGGTGATGCCTCCGCGATGGTAGTGGTTCCGTGATGCCGAACGGAGATTGTAGCGCCGATAGAGGAAGCTGGGACGTCGTTGACGGATAGGTCAGTATGATGCCGGCAAACGATTCGGTTCGTGCTGACAGCCTCACGAGGAAGGGCGCGATATCGTGCCCCTACAGGCGGAACACGAATAGCGTGTGCTGTTGAAAATTTGTTCGAATGTCCCACACGCCGGCTGCGCAGGCAAGAAGCTGTACAATTTGACGAACCTGCGGAGGAGCGAACATGAAAACGATCCTAGTCTTGTTGCTATGCATATTGCTGGTGCCGAGTGCGAAAGCACAAGCGAGGAGGAGCGGATTTTTTAAAACTTCGGATGGCATCAGGATCCACTACGTCGAAGCAGGCAGTGGGCGGCCAATCGTTTTCATTCCGGGATGGACGATGCCGGCATGGATCTGGCAGAAGCAAATCGACGACTTCTCGAAGAGATACCACGTGATTGCGGTCGATCCGCGTTCGCAGGGAGAGAGTGACAAACCGCCTTACGGCCACCTGCCGGAAACGCGGGCCCGCGACTACAAGGAGTTGGTGGATCACCTTGGCTTGAAACAGCCGGTAATGGTCGGATGGTCGATGGGGTGCGGAGAGCTGGTGAAATATGCCGAACAATTCGGCGCAGATAATGTAGGCGGTTTCGTGTTGGTGGACGGGTTCCTCTCTGACAAACCCAGCGCTGAGATGTTCTTCTTCATCTCAGGATGGATGAACCTGCTCCAGCAGGATCGACAGAAACAAACCGATGCTTTTGTGCGGAGCATGTACAAGAAGCCGCAGACAGAGGATTACTACAAACGCGTAATCGACGCCTCCATGCAAGTGCCGCCGGATACTGCCGTGGTGCTTATTTACAACGGATTTGCCGTTAAAGATTTCCCGACCGGCTTTGCCAAGATGATTCGGCCAGTGCTCTTCGCCTACCAGCCAAACACCCAACAAAGCGCTGATTTTGTAAAAGCGAAGCTCGGCGACAAGGTTCGGCTGGAGCGATTCGACGGCGACGGCCACGCGCTATTTGTCGATGACCCGGAGAAATTCAACCGGGTGCTTGAAGAATTCCTGCAAAACCTGCCGAAGTAATTCACATAAAGCTGCGCCTAGGGATCGATCGCCTTTTGCTTACCGAGCCGGACGAAAGCTGAACTGCTCATAGTCATGCTCGCATGCGTTCATCGAGGAACGCGAACACGTCGGCCTCCCAAGTATTCATGCCCAAATGAAGGAAGCTGTGTCCGTCTTCGGGCGTGTGTCCGACGGGCGGGATAGAGCTTTAAGCGGTGTGGCTTGCCAAGCTGCTCAAGCCGAGCGTCCAACGCTTTGCCGGCTTGAGAGTGAGCAGTCGTTGGCAGTATGGCTGTTGGTGGCGATTTTTGGTCAGATCACCAACCGGAAATTGCGTATATCATAAGTCCGATGTCGAAGAATCATCACAAAATGTCGGCCGGACCGCGAGACGAACTTGTCCTTGGAGTGAAGCGGCGAAAGATTGTGCCGTACGAATTTGTGCTGGATGCGATTGTGTCGCTGTCGCCCAGAACCAACCCGATGTTCGGTTGTCTCGCAGTGTACGTTGAGGACAAGATCGTGCTGATCCTGCGCGACAGGCGTACCAAAACGGCGGACAACGGCGTGTGGCTCGCGACTACTGAAGAACATCACGAAGGTTTGCGGCGCGAATTCCCAAGCATGCGGTCGATTCGGTTATTTGGAAAGAAAGTCACAGGCTGGCAAGTGCTTCCAGCGGATGCGCCGGATTTCGAGGAAGCGGCACTGCGCGCGTGCGAGTTGATCCTGGCGGGAGATCCCCGGATTGGAAAAGTACCGAAGAGTAGGCGAGCCGCGAAAACGAGCGTCAAATCCGGGCAGAAATCTCTGCGAACGAAAATGTGACGCGGCGATTAGGTTCCGGAATAGCGCTGCTCTTTCCACGGGTCGCCGTAGGCGTGGTAGCCGTTGCGTTCCCAGAAGCCGAGCCGCTCTTCCTCGAGCAACATGAAGCCGCGCACCCACTTCACGCTCTTCCATGCGTAAAGATGGGGGACGATCAAGCGCAAAGGGCCACCGTGTTCTCCAGTGAGTGGCACGTCATCGTGTTCGAACGCAAACAGCACATTGGAGCGCTGCAAATCTTCAAGCGGAAGGTTTGCCGTGTAGCCTTCCTCGGCGAGCACCAACACGTGCTTCGCTTCAGGCTTGGGCGTGACGAGTTTCAACACTTCGGTGAAGAGCACGCCCTTCCACGTGTTGTTCAGGCGGCTCCAGCGAGTCACGCAGTGAAAATCGGAGGTTACTTCAGCTTGCGGCAAGGCACGAAACTCTTTCCAGGAAAGCTTTACGGGCGCCGCGACTTCGCCGGAAATTTTGAAGTCCCATTTCGCCTCGTCGAAGCCCGGGACGCTTCCGTAGTGTAAGACCGGCCATTTCAGCGTCAGTGATTGTCCGGGCGGCAACCGGCCTTCTTCTTTCGCTTTCTTCTCCAATTCCCTTCTGTCGCCGTCTTGTAGAAAGAGCGCCATCGTCTTCACCCGCACATTAGATTGCGAAACACACCAGAGGTTTCACGCCACGTTTTGAGGTTCATCGCCAGTGGTTGGCTCACTTGTGCCTCGCGGAGCCGCTTCCATGCCTATGCTATCCTTTTTCTTATGACCGCTCGCATTCTGGATGGAATCAAAATCCGCGATGAGATTTTCGTGGAGCTCAAGGGCGAAGTCGCACAAATGACGGCACAAGGCATCCGTCCCGGGCTTGCCGCCGTCCTCGTTGGAGAAAATGCGGCATCGCAGCTTTACGTGAAAAGCAAGATCGCAGCGTGCGAACAGCTCGGCCTTGCGAGTTGGCTGCACTCTCCACCCGCAAACGTCTCAACCGAATACATGCTGCGACTTGTCGCAGACCTTAACAACGACGACAAGGTGGACGGGATTCTGGTGCAACTTCCGTTGCCTTCGCAAGTCGATTCAAAACGCGTTCTCGAGGCCGTTTCTCCCGCTAAGGATGTAGACGGTTTTCATCCCGTCAGCATGGGCATGCTTGTCAGCAACCGCCCCGGACTCGTCGCGTGCACGCCTGCTGGCTGTATGGAAATTCTGCGCCGCAACAATATCAATATCGAAGGTGCGAATGCCGTTGTGCTTGGCCGAAGCGACATTGTCGGCAAGCCCATGGCGCTGCTGCTGCTTCACGCGAACGCTACGGTGACGATTTGCCACTCCAAATCTCGCGATTTACCCGAGATTATTCGCCGGGCGGAAATTCTGGTTGCTGCCATCGGACGGGCAGGCTTCGTGCAGCCGGACTGGATCAAGGCTGGCGCCGCGGTGATTGACGTCGGCACAAACAAAGTGACCGATGCAGCCGAAGCGAATCGTCTACTCGGGAACTTTCCGCAACGCCTCGAAAAATTTCGCGCCAAGGGCAACGTGCTGATTGGCGATGTCCATCCCGACGCCGTAAACACGGCAGGCGCGCTGACGCCTGTGCCCGGCGGGGTTGGTCCCATGACCATCACAATGCTGATGAGCAACACGGTGAAGGCTGCGAAACTGCGGCGCTTGTCCGGCAGATTCCAGCCGGCCTCTGTGGCTCGCTGACTTCGCGATGTTGCGCTCCGGTCTGACCGGAGGAATCGCGAGCGGAAAATCCACTGTGGCCGCGATTCTGCGCGAGCTGGGGTTTCCCGTACTTGAGGCAGATCGCATGGCTCATCAGGTCATCGAGCCCGGCCAACCTGCGTATGACGAAGTGCGTTCCATTTTTGGCGATTCGATTCTCAGTGTGGATCGGCGCATCGATCGCAGCCGTCTTGCAGCAATCGTTTTTGACGATCGCGAAAAGCTGAACCAACTGAACGCCATCATCCACCCGCGTGTCGAACAGGAAATGGTTCGACAGTTCGCGGAACTGGAAAGCAGCGGCAAGCACGCTGCGGCTTTTATCGAAGCGGCACTGATCTTCGAAGCCGGGCTGCACAAGACGCTCGATGGCGTGGTGGTCGTCTGGTGCCTGCCGGAGCAGCAGATCACACGTCTAATGGAGCGCGGAGTGAGCGAGGCCGAGGCACGAAGACGTATCGCCGCGCAGATGCCTGTGGCGGACAAACTGGCCCTGGCTACGGAGAAAATCGATGGTTCCGGTT
>DASYPF010000209.1:0-9844 GCA_036006905.1 Acidobacteriota bacterium | reverse complement strand
GATGACCGATGACCGATGACCGATGACCGATGACTGTTGACCAATGACCGATGGCCAACACCGCGCCGCCTTCCGCGACAAGAAATACGGCGTTGTCAATTGCGCGCAGGGGTCAGTATAATCCCTCCACGAAGATGGATTACAGCTTCGCTATTTTGTTCCTGGTGGTTGGCCTGGTAGTCGGATCCCTTTTGGCCTCGTTGTGGTTTCGAGCGACGATTGCCACGTTGACCGAACGATTGGGCCAGGAGCGCAAGGCGGCTCAAGAAAAACTTTCGCTGCTCAATAGCGCCCGCCAGGAACTGTCAGATGCCTTTAAGGCCCTCTCCGCGGAAGCACTAGAGAGTACCAGCCAATCCTTTCTGCACTTGGCCGAGACTAAACTCGGTAAGTTCCAGGAAAAAGCTCAGTGGGATCTGGAGAAACGACAGCAGGCTATTCAGGAGCTGATCAAGCCGGTCAGCGAGTCCCTTCAAAAAGTGGATTCCAGAATTCATGAGATTGAGAAGGCCCGGATTGGAGCATACGAGTCGCTGGGACAGCAAGTTCGATCGCTTCTAGAAACGGAAAACCAGCTTCGTTCTGAGACTTCCAACCTGGTCAAGGCGCTGCGAGCACCCGTGGTGCGGGGGCGCTGGGGTGAAATCCAGTTGCGGCGCGTGGTGGAAATGGCCGGCATGATCAATCACTGCGACTTCCGGGAACAGGAGACCGTCACTACTGAGGACGGAAAACTGCGGCCCGATCTCCTGGTCCTCCTCCCGGGAAATAAGAACATTGTCGTGGATGCCAAGACGCCGCTTTCTGCGTATCTGGAAGCGATTGAAGCAGAAGATGAGGAGATTCGTATCGCCAGGCTGAAGGATCATGCGCGCCAGATCCGAGACCGCATCAGTGCGCTCAGCCGAAAGGCGTATTGGGACCAATTTCAGACGGCGCCGGAATTTGTCGTGCTTTTCCTGCCCGGAGAAACTTTTTTTAGTGCGGCGTTGGAACAGGATCCTTCTTTAATTGAAGCAGGGGTGGCGCAGCGAGTCATCCTCGCAACTCCCACCACGCTGATCGCGCTGCTGCGCACTGTGGCTTACGGCTGGCGCCAAGAGAAGCTCGCGCAAAATGCGCAGGAAATCAGCGACCTTGGCCGTGATCTTTACAAGCGAATCGCAGACATGATTAGTTACTGGGTAAGGCTCGGTAAGAGTCTCGGAAGCGCCATTGAAGCTTATAACAGTGCGGTTGGATCTCTGGAGTCACGCGTTCTGGTCAAGGCGAGAAAGTTTAAGGAATTGCAGGCGACATCGGGCGGCTTGGAGATTGAGCCACTTGTACCCATCGATCACGTCCCGCGAGCCATTCAGATCCCTGAGCTGACACCGGCTTCTGAAAACAACGAAAGCGAACCTTCGGAAGAAGAAGCAGCGGCCCTTCGGCTTAATCCGAAAATCAGTTCGTTGTAAAGCTCGGCGACAACCGAGACGCCGAAGGCGTCAGCGAGAGCAGCTGGGGGTGCAGAGCGCGTCTCAAGCGGACGGCGTGAATCTAATGGGCCTTCGCGGAACAGCCGCGCCAGCGGCGACCAGCGCCTTTAGCCCACGGCATGCCGTGGGTTTTTAGAAAATTCCTCATAAAAAGAGAGCCCCAGGCGGGGCGACAGAAATTTTTTCTTCGCAATTACCGACGCTAGTCAGTTGTGTATGCCTGGAGGTAGATCAAATGGCTCATACACTGACTGACCTGATTGCTCATATCGTCTTTAGTACAAAAAATCGGCATCCATTCATTGATGCAGAACTAAAGGACCGGCTGTTCCCCTACTTGGGCGGAATTGTTCGCCAATTAGGTGGCAAATGCCTAATTGTCAATGGTGTGGCAGATCATGTACACCTGTTGGTGCACTATCCACCCATGCGTTGTGTTTCCAAGCTTTTGGGTATCTTGAAATCTAATTCCACCGGATGGGTTCGGGAGACTTGGCCGAGAAGACTATCCTTTGCATGGCAAACCGGGTACAGCGCGTTCAGCGTCAGCCAATCAAACACGTCTGACGTATACAACTACATCGCCAATCAAGAGAGGCATCATCGCAGGATTTCATTTCAAGACGAACTGCGAATGCTGCTGCAAAAGCACCAGATTGCTTACGACGAACGATTCCTTTGGGACTGAAATTCTTTCGCCCGCCCGAGGCGGGCTCTTTGTTGATGATTTGATTTCCGATATCCCCACGGCATGCCGTGGGCTAAAGGCGCTGGTCGCCGCTGGCGCGGCTTTCCAATCCGCAAGTCCCGTATTAAGCACAACATTACGTACAGAAGGTTCCCAAAAGTGCGGACAACGCGGGCAGGCGCTTAGACCAAATCGTCGGGCAGTGACTGACAAATGCCACTTCGGGAACTTCTGCACGTTAATGTTGTCTTTAACCGTGCGGAGGAGGCGATGTTTGAATCGGCGATCCTGATTAACAATCCGAAAACAAAACAGCGCAGATTTACTTTTCTGATTTCACTCCTGCTTCACGCGACCGTAGTCATGACGGTGATACTTGTTCCCCTTCTTTACATTCACCCCCTTCCCGAAATACCTCCTCTGCTGGTGCCGATTAGCGTACGCGAGGTCCCGCTACCCACTCCGAGCCGCGCCGGCTCCGGGAATCCGTCGGCAGGCCAAGTAAAGCCGAAGGTTGTGAAGGTGCCTCCACTTACCGTTCCACCTTACATCCCCTCCAATGTGGAACCGGCGCCTGCCGACATCCCGGATCTTTCACAACTGGTCCTCAACGAGAACCCCGGTATAACAAGAATTCCAGGAGCGTTTAGTCCCGGCGGTGCGAACAAATTCGGAGACGCGATCCCTTGGGGCACTCCCCCAACCGCCCACGCTGTTCCGCCACGACCTCCCTTACCTCAACGCCACGCGCCCATTCGAATTTCGTCAGGGGTGATTGCGGCAAAATTGATTTATCGCGTCGATCCTGCGTATCCCCCACTTGCCAAACAGGCGCGAGTGCAAGGAATCGTAGTACTGCAGGTCACTGTGGATGAACGGGGCAGCGTTGAAGAAGTCCTTTCCATCACCGGGCACCCGCTGTTGAACCAGGCAGCCATCAACGCCGTGAAACAATGGCGCTACACGCCGACGTATCTCAATGGGGCGCCGGTTCCCGTGAAGGCCACCGTGACTGTCAACTTTGTGCTGCGATAGAAAAAGGGGTTCAGAACGGAGTCCGGCAATGTCAGAGCCCGGAGCGTCAGCGACGGGTCCCGCCAGAGTAACAACGTCTGCCAACAGAAGGTTTTGGACGACCGACTTATTCCGGCAGGACCCGTCGCTGACGCTCCGGGCTCTGACATTTTCGGCGCTACGTTTGCGGAATCCGTCGCTTGCCGCCCTGGGCTACAAATCTTGGCGCCGCGAAGCGCTGCAGCGTGGCAATCAAAAAAGGCCGATCACGATCACGTCCACGTGCACGAGCGCGTCGACGTGGACGTGAAGGTGGAAGTGCTCGTGCTGGGCTTTTTCACAACCATTACGGCAACGCGACTTGGTTTGCCAGCACTGTATCCTACATGTCGAATGTAGTACTCTAGGCTCATGCCAAGTTTTGACATTGCAGTGGTGGGCGGTGGGATCATTGGCTGCTCTCTGGCGCTGGAGCTGGCAATGCGCGGCAAGAGAGTCTGCCTGCTTGAGCAAAATGAGTGTTGCCAGGAAGCGTCTTGGGCGGCGGCCGGCATGCTTGTGCCGCAGAGCGAGACCGAAGAGGCAGATATTTTGTTTGATTGGCTCTGCGCCAGCCGGGATATGTACCCGCAGTGGTGCCAACAGATACATCGCCTCAGCGGCACAGACCCCGGCTTTCAGCGCAGCGGCACGCTTTCGTTGATCGCGGCGGATCTGGAATCCCAGCGAAGGGCGGATCAGATTTTCCGCTGGCAAAGCGAACGCGGTCTTCCGGTTGAGAAAATGTCCGCGAGTCGCATCCGCCAACTGGAGCCATCGCTCAGATTCCATCACGCAGGCGCTCTGTATTTTCCTGAAGATCATCACGTCGACAATCGGGCACTGGCGCGGTCTCTGGTCCGTGCTTGCGAGCAAGCAGGCGTCTCGATCTTTTGCCACCACCCGGCGCATGGCATCACGGTTGAAAGCCATGTTTCCGTCTCGGCGGGAACCGAGGTCTTTAAGGCCGCACAAGCTGTAATTGCCACAGGCGCCTGGTCTCAGAGGTGGCAGGAAACATTTCGCTGCATCATCCCAGTCTTTCCTGCTAAGGGAGAGATCATCGCGCTGAAGGACTTTCCTTTGGCTTCGGGCCACATCGTCCAGGGAGAGGGCATTTATCTAGTGCCGCGAGATCGCGATTTCACGTTGGTGGGCAGCACCGTCGATTTTGGCAACTTCAATAAGGATCCTTCCGCGGGAGGAATCGCGTGGCTATTGGACCGCGCTCTGAAGTTGTTCCCGGAAGGCTCCAGGGCTAAAATCGTTTCTGCCTGGGGTGGGTTGCGCCCTTGCACACCCGACCAGCTTCCGGTTCTCGGCCCAATCCCCGCTTTTCCCCAGGTCTGGGTGGCAACGGGGCATTACAGAAATGGAATCTTGCTGGCGCCGATCACTGGCCGCTGCGTTGCCGATCGGATGCTGGGCCGGCCTTCTTCGCTGTCGATGGAGGCCTTTTCGCTAGAGCGCTTCCAGCACGACCATGAAAGACAATCGGTTAGAAGAGTTTAAAGAGCTTGTAGAACACAATCCATCTGACGCGCTCGCCTGGTACGGCCTCGGGTCTCAGTACTTGAGCGCGCAGCTCTTTTCTGAAGCTTCAGAAGCTTTTCGTAAAGTGGTGGAGCTGGATCCGGGTCACTCGGCCGCCTATCGGCACTTGGGATATGCTCTGTTCCGCTCCAGAAGTTTCTCCGCCGCGCGAACAGCTTTTCAGGCTGGGATTCCGATCGCTCAAAAGAATGGCGACTTGCAGGCAGTAAAGGAGATGGAGGCCTTACTGCAGAAACTGGCCAAACAAACCCAAAGTGTCGAGAGTACCGTTCGGGACGGAGTGGTGATTATCTCTTTTCTGCCTGCCGAAAAACCCTTCGTCTTAAGACGGGCCGGCATCGAATACAGCCGGCCGGAGAATCTGCAGTTCCGGGAAAGCTGGGAAAACTGGAAGACTGTATGCGGGACCATTGATAGCCTGACCAGCCAGGGTCACATTAATTTCATTATCGACCTGTCGTTCCTTCCTTATATTGACAGCAGCGGCTTAGGCGAAGTTATTCGCCGGCACACCCGGCTTCGCCAGCGAGGCGGCCAATTGAAACTATTGAATCCTTCCGACCGGTTGCAGAAACTGTTGCGCCGGACCAAACTTGATTCGGTGCTGGAAGTATTTCACTCTGAGGACGAGGCGATCCGCAGTTTTCAGGCCTGAGACGATTTGGCCGCAGATAAGCACGGATCGACGCGGATGTTTTGGTAGGAAATTAAGGTGGCTCACCGCGACCGATGGCCACTGCCTGATGACAGTCGATTTTTGACTTAGCGGCCTTCGTGGTGAGATTCTTTCCAGGAGAACCCATGCGACTCACTTCGACACACTTTTCCCCTGTACTGGCGATTGTTGTTGGAATATTGATCCTGATTTATCCGACGTTTCTAAACTATTTTGTGGCTATCTACCTCATCATCAGCGGCCTGATTGGACTGGGAGCGCTGCGATGATAAGCTCTCAGCTGTCAGCTGTTAGCTCTCAGCTAACAGCCAAGAGCGATATCTGAGAGCTGACACCTGGGAACTGAGCTCTTGAGACCTAACACCTGAAAGCGGAGAGCTGACAGCTGATCGCTGCGCACACAACACAAGGAAACATTTCATGTTTGGAACAATTACACGCGAAGAACTGAAGGAGAAAATCGATAGAGGCGATCCATTCGAGTTGGTCGAGACGCTACCTTCAAACGCATACCATCACGCGCACCTGCCGGGCGCAAAAAACCTGCCGCCGGATCAAGTGTCAGAACTGGCCCCAAAGCTGCTGCCCGACAAGTGGGCGAATATCGTTGTTTACTGCGGAAGCCCAACCTGACATGCCTCTGAAAACGCCGCCCGTGAACTGGTGGCTATGGGCTACAAAAAGATTCGAGATTATTCAGGAGGCAAACAAGATTGGATCGACGCCGGGTTACCGGTAGTGAGCGATCATCATCATAATCATTGATCCGGTGCCAATTCGGGTAGGGCGCACGGCCGCGCGCCCCTAGGCACGCTTTCAGCGTGCCTTTTGAAGAGACGTGGGCCGTCTGAGCCCGCAAAGCGGGCGTCCAGCGTGTAGCCCCCGGCGCAGCGAAGCGGAGCCGGGGGTACCAGTGGTTTCGCAGAGAGAGCCCGCAAGGCGGGCGACAGCTGAAAATTTCTTCGCAAAAAATCAATCCGGCCGGTTATGTCCTTCGAAAGGAGCATAACCGTGGCACATTCCTATACTAATCTGCTGTATCACATCGTATTCGCGGGCTCAGACGGCTCCACGTCTCTTCAAAATGTAGAAACTCCACGAAGCTTCCCTGAGCCCTTTCTTAAAGTTTCGTATCCCCTCGCCAAGGCCACGCCCTATCGCGGGAATCTTGCTGGGTCCAAATATAAAAACCGCAATGATCAGGATAACCACCAGTTCCTGAAAGCCTAAAGTTTCAAACATGAATTATCTCGCTTGGCTCCGTCTAATGCGATAGATGTGTTTTTTGGGGATCGGTTCACATTCTCGGCAATTAAAAAGTTTTAAAACCGCAGGATGCTATGCGTCTGCATTTATGTCTGGCACCCAAGTTCTACGCGGTGCTGGGAGTTTCAATGGTATTAGGGTTGGCGCTGGACTATGCCGGCTTCAATGCAGTGGGTATGCTTTTTTGGACAGCTGTGGTGAATGGTATCCTCGCTCCTCCGCTGATCGTGCTGGTAGTGCTGCTCACCAGCGATCCCAAAGTGATGGGCAAACACACCAACTCCCCATTGCTCCGTGCGCTCGGATGGATCACGGCGATTCTCATGACCGGGGCGGCCGTAACAATGATGTTCGTCTAAGCGCGACCGCCGTAGAAGTACTGATGCATGTGAGGGGAATCAACGAAAAGGTTATAAGTAAGGAACGCGTCGCCAATCTCCAGCTTATCAGAGTGGGTCGTGAACTTAAGAGCTTGGACGGTGCGTGCGACATTATTCTCTGCGTTCTCTGCGCCTCTGCGGTGAATGTTCGTGAATAATCCGGCTTAGCGACTCACTCGGCACCCGCCGGTTCTGCTCGCCCCGATGTAAGCTGATCGGTAGAGCGCCTTTCCGCATAGCGATGCACCAGGCTGTACATCGCCGGCAGGACGAGCAGGATCAAGACTGCCGAAGTGAGCATCCCGCCCACCACGACTCGCGCCAGCGGCCGCTGTGTTTCCGATCCGATGCCGGTTGCAATGGACGCAGGGAGCAATCCGATGGCGGCGGCGCAGGCTGCCATCAGTACGGGCCGAAGCTGCAGTTCCGAACCGCGCATGACCGCTTCGTTTAGAGGCAGGCCCTGCTCGCGCAGTTGTTTGATGCGAGAGACAAGAATCACCCCACCGAGAACCGACACGCCGAAAAGGGATATGAATCCGACCGCGGCCGAGATGCTGAAGTTGGTACGCGTCGCAAGCAAGGAAAGCATCCCGCCGATCAAAGCAAGCGGGACTGTCCCCAAGAGCAATACTGCGTCGCGCATGCTTCGAAACGCGCTGTAGAGCAGAAAGAAAATAAGCAGCAGGCTGGCCGGGACAACTATCTCCAGTCGAGCCAACGCCTCCTGCAGCTCCTGAAATTCGCCGGCCCACTGATAACGGTATCCTTGCGGCAGGCTCACCTCCTGTTTGATTTTCTCCTCTGCTTCGGCGATGGTGCTTTTCAAATCGCGTCCTCGCACGCTAAATTTCACCGGAAGATAGCGGGCGTTGTCTTCGCGATAGATAAAGGAGGCGCCGGCCTGCTTGGTTACTTCGGCCACCTGCTTGAGCGGTATTCTGCCGCCGTCAGGAGTGCTGACTGGAATATTGGCGACGGCTTCCAAGCTCTCACGGTACTGGGGCAGGAAGCGAACCAGGACGTCGAAACGACGCTCGCCGTCGAGCACTTGCGTCACTGCCTGCCCACCGACAGCGGCCTGAACAGTGCCGTTGACATCGCCCGGCAAAACTCCATAGCGGGCAGCTTGCTGGCGGTCAGCGCGGATCAAAAGGTTCGGCTGTCCCAGCTCTCCAAAAACTCCCAGGTCGGCAACTCCCGGAATGTCTTTCATCACACGGGCAATCAGCTTGGCGGTGGATTCCAGCTTTCCCAAATCCTCTCCGAATAGCTTGATGGAATTTTCCCCTTTGACCCCCGACATCGCTTCTTCCACGTTGTCCTGGATCGTCTGCGAGAAGTTGTAATCTACGCCGGGGATTCGCCTCAGCTCTGCCTCCAATTGTCGTACCAGTTCAGCCTTGGTTATCCCGCGGGGCCACTCCTCTCTGGGTTTGAGTGGAACAAAGAATTCACAATTGAAATAACTGGTCGGGTCGGTTCCGTCGTCGGGCCGTCCAAGCTGGCTTACCACCGTAGTCACTTCCGGGTGTCTTGCAAATACCCCTCGCATCTGATCGGCTAGTTGGCTTGCATAGCTGAATGAGATGGTGTTCGGCATGGTCGCTCGAACCCAGAGGTTTCCTTCCTCAAGCTTGGGCATGAATTCTCCGCCCACAAAGGGCAGCGTTGCCAGAGTCGCAACCAGCGCCAGGGCCGCAAGCGACGTAGTTAAGACCGGCCTGCCCAGAGCGCCGCGCAGCAAGCGCGAGTAGAGACGCCGGATGTGACGGACGAGCACCGTTTCGCGCTCTTCCTGCGTCGACTTGAGTACCAGCGACGCCATCACGGGCGAGAATGTCAGCGCCAGAAGCAGCGCTCCGGTCAATGCGAATCCATATGTGAGCGCCATCGGCCCGAAAACTTTGCCTTCCACACCAGTCATCGTGAACAACGGCAGAAATGCCGCGACCAGGATCGCCGAGGAGAAGAAGATGGGCGCGCTCACTTCTTGCGCGGCCAGCACAGTAGTTCGCTTCACGTTGTAGCGGTAAGGGCTCGGCTCGGACAGATGACGGTAAATGTTCTCCACCATCACGACCGAGGCATCGACGATGATTCCGAAGTCGATGGCTCCCATGGAGATCAAGTTGGCCGAGTCTCCGCGGACCACCATAAGAACGAAGGTAAACAGCAGCGACAGAGGGATTGAGAGAGCTACGACCAGAGCTGCCCGCAGATCCCCAAGAAATGCTATCAGGATGAGCGCCACCAGAATCATTCCCTCCACCAGCGTGTGCGTGACCGTTCGAGTGGTAACATTGATCAAGTTAGTACGGTCGTAGTAGGGCACGATGCGCATCCCCTTGGGCAAGATGCCGTGGTTGAGCTGCTCCACCTTGCTGCGGACACGCTCCAGAGTAGGCAGCGATTTCTCGCCGCGCCGCATCAGCACTACTCCCTGGACGATATCCGATTCATTGTCCTTACCAACCCGCCCCATAGGCACCTTGGCGCCCACGCTTACAGAGCCGAGCTGCCTGATGAAGATCGGCGTGCCATTTTTGACAGCAACCGCAACGTTGTCGATGTCCTCGGCATTGCGAAACAGGCCTATGCCGCGCACGTTGTAGCTCTGGTTGCCCAGTTCCAGATAGTTCGCCCCGACGTTTGAATTGCTGTTGGCGATGGAAGCCAGCACCTGAGAAATGGACACATTGAAAGCGATCAACTTGTTTGGATCGAGTTCTACATGAAATTCCTTAGT
>DASYPF010000208.1:0-13673 GCA_036006905.1 Acidobacteriota bacterium | reverse complement strand
GGACCTGCCACAGATTGAACATGCGATGCAGACGTCCGAAGCGATTCGCAAGGACGGACATCCTGATTGGTTCATCCTCACCGGATTGATTCATGATTTGGGAAAAGTTCTTTGCCTGTACGGTGAGCCTCAGTGGGCTGTGGTGGGCGATACTTTTCCCGTCGGTTGCGCTTTTTCAGACAAGATCGTATTCCCTGAGTTTTTCGCTGTCAATCCGGACAGGCAGAACCCTCAGTATCAGACGCGCATCGGCATCTATGAAGAAGGTTGCGGCTTAGGTAATGTACATCTCTCCTGGGGCCATGACGAATACTTGTACAACGTTGTCAAGGATTACCTCCCAGACGAGGCGTTGTACATGATCCGATACCATTCTTTCTATCCCTGCCATCGCGAGAAGGAATATACGTACCTGATGAACGATCAGGACAGGAAATTGTTTCAGTGGGTGCGGAGGTTTACTCCTTACGACCTCTATTCCAAGAGCAAGGAGCGTCCCAACATCAAACGCTTGAGGCCCTATTACGAGGACCTGATCGCCAAGTATTTCCCGCCACAGTTGGACTGGTAAGGTTTTAGCCCTGGATCGGCGCGGATCCCGAAATGCGGGTTACGGACCGGCTACTGACTGACGGCTCTTCGAGCCTAAACAACACCGCTCTTTCCCGTCACAGTCCTACCGTTCGCAGCATCTCTTGGAACTTCGGATCGGACCGGACGCTGTCGAAAATAGGATCTACCTTTTGGTAAACAAGCCACCCGGAGCGGTCGTCATAGCCTTTTTGCAGCCATTGCAAAGCCTGCTGCTTTTCGCCAAGGCCCAGATGAATGACCGCTATCCAAATCGGTTGGACATAAGTTTGTTTCGATCGTTCTTCCAGCTCGACCAGAATCTTTCTGGCTTCACTGGATTTGCCGGACACTGCGTATGCGTGCCCCAGGGCGGCCAATTCGTTGCTGTTGCCTTCAGAAAGGTCGAGCGCCTTTTGGAATTCTGCGATCGCTTCAGTATAGGAGCCCTTTTGCTCGTAGGCGCGGCCCAGCAGGACATGTGCTCCAGTGAAGTGGTCATCCATCAGGACGGTCTTGCGGGACTGTTCTGCAGCTTCATCGTATCGGCGGCTGTAAAACAGCATCGATCCGACCGCGCGATTGATGACAAGCGACAGTGGTTCCAGCTCTTGCGCCCGCCTGATCTCCGCCAACGCCTCGTCTGGCCGCGCCATTAGCATTAAATATTCGCCATACCAATGGTGCGCCGTTGCGTAGTTCGGGTTGAGCTCGATGGAACGTTTCAATTCCCTCTCAGCGTCAGGCCAGGCCCATTCGTAAATGAACTTGACCCATCCCAGCGACGCGTGCGCTTCGGCCAACGTGTCGTCGATCTGCTGCGCCTGCATCGCTGCAGCTTTGGCTCTCGGCATCACCTCTTTTGCCGGCAGGACATTGTAGTCGGCCAGAAGTGCATACGCGTCCGCCAAACCGGCGTATGCCAGAGCGTAGCCGGAATCTCTGCCAATTGCCTGCTGGAAGTAGTCGATACTTAGCTGCATTCCCTCCAGCGTTCGTTTGTTCCACTGATAGCGCCCCTGCAGGTAAAGCTTGTACGCCTCAGTGTTTTCTGTGGGATGCTTGGCCAGCCGCTTCTTTTCCTCGCCGCTTAGCTTGAGCCGCAGCTTCTCGGAGATTTCGCGAGAGATGTCTTCCTGGACCGTGACGATATCTGAGAGTTTTCGGCTGTACTGCTGGCCCCAAATCTGCGAGTCTTTACCCACATCCACCAATTCGGTCTGGATATTTAAGGTGTCGCCTCGCTGAAGGACTCTTCCAGTAAGCACGGCGCGCACCTTTAACTCGCTGCCAATTTTCTGAAGATCTACCGTCTTGCTTTTATAGCGGAACACGGTGCTGCGCGGCACCACTCGCAGCTTGGGAATTTGCGACAGGCTGTTGATCACGCTCTCGGTGATACCATCACAGAGGTATTCGGTGTTCGCATCCGCATTGACATTGACAAAGGGTAGGACGGCGAGCGAATCCAGCGCCGCGTGACCGGCAAAAAAGTAAAAGTAACCGGCAATCGCGATCGTGGCCATAACGGAGGCGGAAACAATCCACCATCGGCGCAGCAGGCTCGGTCTGGATACCACGGCAGTCCGGGACGGAAATGTCGCGCTGACCCGTCCGCCCGACTCCGTGTCACGCTTCAGCCGCGCCAAATCAGCGCGCAGCTCGGCCGCGCTCTGATAGCGCATTCTGCGATCTTTTTCGAGCGCCTTGCTGATAATTTGCTCCAACTCCAGCGGCATCTCCGGATTTAAGCGCAAGGGTGGGACTGGCGTCTTATTCAAGATCGCTTCAAATACCAGCGCCGATGTTGCGCCTTTGAAAGGCATGGCGCCGGTGGCCATCTCATATAGCACCACTCCAAAGGAGAACAGATCGGAGCGTACGTCGAGGTCTTCGCCCGCTACCTGCTCGGGCGACATGTAAGCGACAGTACCAATTGTCGTGCCCGGGCTGGTCAAAAGCTCTTCAGAGGCCGCTGCCGTTGGCATGACGGATATGCTGATGGGTGTTGATTGCTCTTTCGGCGCCGCTTTGGCCAGTCCGAAATCCAATATCTTTGCCTGTCCGCGGTTGGTAATAAAGATATTCGCCGGCTTGATGTCCCGGTGGATAATCCCTTTTGAGTGAGCAGCATCCAGCGCATCGGCGATCTGGATGCCGAGTTCGAGCACCGTCTCGATCTTTATCGGTTTGGTGGTAATGAAATGTTTAAGAGTCTGGCCTTCCAAAAGCTCCATAGCTATGAAAGGCCGTCCTTCGTCCTCGTCAATATCGTAAATGGTGCAGATGTGAGGATGATTCAGAGCCGAAGCCGAGCGCGCCTCTCGCTGAAAGCGCTCCAGCCTGAGGGGATCTTTAGAAAACTCTTCCGGCAGGAACTTGAGTGCCACTGTGCGGCCGAGGCGTGTATCTTCCGCCTTGTACACGACTCCCATGCCGCCGCCGCCGAGCTTTTCCAGTATGCGATAGTGAGATATTGTTTTCCCGAGCATAGAAACGATGAACCTGAAGGATAGACAGTTCTGCACATTATTTCAATTGGAGACACTATGAGACACATGGTCGTATTTGCTTGTGTTTTGCTGCTTATAACGACGTCTGCCGTTCGCGCGCAGACATCGAGTTCGGCTACTGCACCTGAGCTGGTCCAAAAGTTGATGGAGCGCATTGAACAACTTGAGAAGCGTGTGGCCGAGCTGGAAAGTAATTCCCCAAAGGCGGTTCTCGCCGCCCCAGGGCCCGAGAGTACGCCAGCGACCCAGCCGCCGTTGAGTCCGCAAGCAGCACACCAGGCCCATCTACAGGCAGGGGCAGGGGCCGAGCCCCAACCTCAAGCGTCTCCTTCCCTGAGACTGGCAGGATTCACCGATTTCAATTTTTCAGCCACGGATCAGCGGGGATCCAAGAGCGGCTTTAGCGAAGGCCAATTTGTTCTGCACGCCAGCTCTGCTTTGTCGCCGAGGGTAAACGTTTTCTCAGAACTCAGTTTCACTGCGCGGACAGATGCCGGCACCGGCATGCCATCGGTTACCGGTTTTAATCCTGAGGTCGAACGTATCCTGATTCGTTTTGATCAGAGC
Source organism: Acidobacteriota bacterium (assembly GCA_036006905.1). Taxonomy (GTDB): domain Bacteria; phylum Acidobacteriota; class UBA6911; order JACQSX01; family JACQSX01; genus DASXTB01. Next base: position 10,023 of record DASYPF010000208.1, on the reverse strand, counting down.
GATTATTTCAAGGTTTCTTTCGGGCGGTATCACACGCCGGTCAATTGGTGGAACACGGCTTTTCACCACGGCCAGTGGCTGCAGACGACCGTTAGCCGTCCGGAAATGGTACGTTTTGGCGGCCCATTCATCCCGGTCCATTTTGTCGGCGGGCTGATCGAAGGAACTCTGCCGGCAGGCGGCTTGCACGTGAACTATAACCTGGGAATAGGGAACGGTCGGGGCTCGGTGATCAGCCGGGGCGGCGACGCCGGCGACGTCAACAACAATCGCGCGTGGCTGCTAAACCTGTTTGCCAGGCCGGATCGTCCCTTTGGCCTGCAATTTGGCGGTTCCGCCTATCGTGACAAGATCACGCTGCCTAACGGGCGTGAGTTCCAGGAATGGATCTCTTCGGGTCATATCGTTTGGCTCAAGGAGAATCCGGAAGTGATCGCCGAGTTTGCCAATGTGCATCACAGCGAACCGGCCCGCAGCGGGACTTTCAACAGCCAGGCCTATTACGTCCAACTGGCCTATCGACTCCCCTGTTGCCAGCAGCTCTGGAAACCGTACTATCGCTTCGAGTATATTCACATTCCACGCACAGAACCGGTCTTCGGGTTGAGCGTGCCGGGTCTAGTTGGCTCTACAGTGGGGATACGATACGACATCACGAGCTTTGCGGCGATCAAGCTTGAATATCGGAATCAGCGACGCCCCGGCCAGCCGCGCGTCAATGGCGGTTTCGTGCAGACTGCTTTCACGTTCTGAACTTGGATTATTCATGGCGAACTCTATTCCAATCAGGCCGTCAAGATATAAAGCCGTCAACGTCTACGATCACGTCCACGACCAGCACGACAACGGGCACGTTAAACGAGCAGGTAGACGTGGGTCGCGTCGCCTCAAAAAATTAAACCACGGGGAACACTGGGGACACGGGGAGATTAGGTTCTTCTATCAGAAACATCATCGGGGCAATTGAGCGGTCGCTTCTGCTCCCCGTGTCCCCAGTGTTCCCCGTGGTTCAGTCTTTCTCTACGGAACAATCCTGAGCCAGGTAATCGTAGGCGTGGACGTGATCGTGGCCGTAGTCAGTGTTCAACATGTCGAACTGGAAAAACGATGAACAAAATTCAACATTTTTAATGACTGATAGCATGGCGAACTCTGTTCCAATCAGGCCGTAAAGATATAAAGCCGTCAACGTCTACGATCGCGAGCACGTGCACGTCGACGTGGACGTGAACGTGATCGTGGACGTAGTCGGTCTTGAAACATTCCTGCGGTTCCATGACTGTCGCAGCTCAAGAAGAACATAAAAACTTGCTGACATGACTTTCCTTGCCACCTGGATCACCTTGGCTCTCTTTTCTCCTCTCCCGGCCGCGGTGCCGAGTGTTGATGTGGCCGTTGTCGTCCATCCCGGCGTCCCGGTAAATGATCTGAGTCTTGGTGAAGTGCGAAAGATTCTTCTCGGAGATCGTCAGTTTTGGACTTCGAACCTGCGAGTGACGTTGCTAATCCGCGCGCCGGTGGCGCCCGAGCGCGAGGTCATACTGAAGAGGGTCTACCAGATGTCCGAGGCGCAATTCCGCCAGTATTGGATTGGTAAAGTCTTTCGCGCGGAAGCCGCCACGGGTCCCCGGCTGGTCTACTCGAATGAAGAAACAACCGAGCTGGTGAGCGCCATTCCTGGCTCCATTGCTTTTGTAGACGCTTCCCGCATTCCAAAAGGACTCAAACTATTGAAAATCGACGGGAAGCTGCCGGGCGAGAAAGGCTACCCGTTGAGGTAGTGGCAGTGGAGGGAGTGGCGAGAGAGTGGGAGAGAGGGAGAGTGGGAGAGCGGGAGAGGAAAGCCGTTCACGGCCACGATCACGAGCACGTCAACGTCCACGACCACGTCTACGTTTGACGCCCGCGCCCCTCGGCAATGGTTCGACTGCAGAGAGTTGAAGGCCGGCTGGAGATGATCTTTTGATCATCGTGGACTTGGACGTGGTCGTTGACGTGCACGTGAAACGGTTAGCGGCGCGCCCATTACTGTGGTGGTTAATTGGGCGGCGAAGTTGAAACAGTGATTTGGCCGCGGATGAACGCGGATGAACGCGGATTTGGGAAGGCATGACGCAAAGACGCGAAGGCGCAAAGACGCTGAAATAGGTGAGGGCAAGCATGTGTGCCCGCTAAGATTGATTCTACGAACCTTAAAGCGAAGGGTTGGGCACACACGCTTGCCCTCACCTGCTTAGCGTCTTTGCGCCTTCGCGTCTTTGCATTTCCAAATCCGCGCTAGTCTGCGTTCATCCGCGGTCAATATCCCTTTTCTGAAGGAGAAATTATGAAGAGTTCTCTCACGATAGCTTTGCTTGTGTTAATGGCTCTACTGATGGCGATCGCAGTTCTGGCCGTCGACATCAATGACACCAAGCTGTTAAGCCAACCGGCCATCAGCAAGACTCACATCGCGTTTGTGTATGCCGGCGATCTTTGGGTGGCAAATCTCGATGGGAAGGATGTACGCCGCCTGACCACCGATCCCGGGATTGAATCCAATCCGGCTTTTTCGCCCGACGGAAGCCTGATCGCTTTCAACGCCCAGTACGAAGGCAACACCGATGTTTATGTGGTGCCCGTCGCAGGCGGAGTCCCGACGCGGCTTACCTGGCATCCCGGCCCTGACATCGTGCAGGGCCTTACGCCTGATGGATCTGCGGTGCTTTTCACCTCTCCGCGCGCTAACTTTTCCGGCCGATATACGCAGCTTTTTACCGTGGCGGTCAAAGGTGGAGTGGAGACGCCTGTTGAGATTCCCAACGCTTCCCGGGCCACGTATTCCCCGGATGGCGGCAGGATCGCGTACAACCCGCTTTACCAGGCATTTAACCAGTGGAAGCACTATCGCGGCGGGACGGTCTCGACAATCTCGATTTACAAATCAAGCGATCACTCCGTAGAGAAATTGCCACAGCCTGAAGACCGTTGCAATGACACCGACCCGATGTGGATTGGAGAAACCATTTACTTTCGGTCTGACCGGAACGGAGAATTCAACATATTCTCGTTCGACTTGAAATCCAAAGCGATCAAGCAGCTCACTCATCACACCGATTTCCCTGTGCTCTATGCTTCGACGGGCGGCGGGCAAATTATTTACGAGCAGGCGGGATATCTTCACATTTTGGATCCAGGGAAGGCCAGCAGCAGAAAGCTGGCCGTTGCTGTTCCAGCCGATCTGATTGAGACCCGGCCTCGCTACGTTAAAGGATCAAGGTACATTCGCCGCGCTTCGCTTTCGCCCACCGGCGCGCGAGTGGCCTTTGAGTTTCGCGGAGAGATCGTCACCGTGCCGGCCGAGAAAGGAGACCCGCGCAATTTAACAAACACTGCGGCTGTGCACGAGCGGTCGCCCGTCTGGTCGCCCGACGGAAAATCGATCGCTTATTTCTCCGACGAATCCGGCGAGTATGAACTCCATGTTCGCAGCCAGGACGGCAAGGGCGAGGTACGCAAATTCAAAATGACGGGCGCCGGCTACTACGACACGCCTGCCTGGTCTCCTGACAGCCAGAAAATATCGTTTGCCGACAACTCGTGGACGCTCTACTGGCTGGATTTGAAGACAGGCGACTGCAAGAAGGTCGGATCAGAATATTTGCATGGGCCGAGTCGCGCCAAGACGATCCCTCATGTCTGGTCGCCCGACTCGAAGTGGATTGCTTATACTCTGAACACGGCAGCCTACATTCAGACTGTCTACGCCTACTCGATTGAGAAGGACAAGTCCTATCCAATTACTGATGGTCTAAGCGAGGTCAGCGAGCCGGTTTTTGATCAGAGCGGCAAGTATCTTTACTTCTTTGGTTCAACGGATGCCGGGCCGGTCAAGGAGTGGTTTGCCATGTCCAATGCCGACATGCGCATTACGCGTTCGATTTACCTGGCCGTGCTCCGCAAGGATATTGCTTCACCTCTTGCCAAGGAGAGCGACGAGGAGAAGGGGATCCAAAAGGAGGAAAAGCCTAAAGAAGAAAAGCCAAAAGAAGAGAAATCGAAAGACTCCAGTGAGAAGAAGTCTGCCGAATCCTTCTCTATTGATTTTGAAGATCTGAATCATCGCATCCTCGCTCTTCCCGTTACTGCGGGCAGTTACTCGAACTTGCAGGCAGGCGCGGCTGGACAGATTTACTATCTGGAAGCCGCCGGCGGCATCACAGCATTCGGGCCGCGCCCTGGGCCCATCACTCTGCATCGATATGACCTCAATCAACGCAAAGATGAAAATATCCTAGCCGATGTGAATGACTACCTGCTTTCCGCCGACAGTAAGAAGATGCTCTACCGATCGAGAGATTCCTGGGGAATTGTGTCGATCAAAGAGAAAATCCAACCCGGCCAGGGTAAGCTCAACATCGACAGCATCGAGGTGCGCGTGGATCCGCGGGCAGAATGGAATCAGATGTTTCAGGAAGCTTGGCGGATCAACCGCGATTATTTTTATGCCACCAACATGCATGGGGTGGACTGGAAGTCCGCGCGCGAAAAATATGCTGTATTTCTTCCTCACCTGGCAACCCGCGCCGATTTGAATCGCGTAATCCAGTGGATGTGCAGTGAATTGCGTATAGGCCACCATTTTGTAGGAGGGGGGGACACATTGAGTGAACCTAAAAGCGTCCCCGGAGGTCTGCTGGGAGCCGATTACTCGATCGAGAACGGACGCTACCGCTACAAGAAGGTTTATGGCGGCCTGAATTGGAATCCGGAGCTTCGGTCCCCGCTTACCGAACCGGGAGTCGATGTCCATGCAGGCGAGTATCTGATTGCAGTACGCGGGCAAGACTTGCGGCCCCCGACGAACCTGTACAGTTTGTTTGAAAATACTGCGGAGAAAATCACCGAAATCACCGTGGGCCCCAATCCGGATGGCTCCGGCTCGCGCACCGTATCGGTAGTTCCCATCGCCAACGAGGGAGCGCTCAGAAACCGCGATTGGGTGGAAGGAAATTTGAAAAAAGTAGACGAGGCGACCGGCGGGCGTGTGGCCTACGTGTACGTGCCCAATACCAGCACGCTGGGCCACACTTATTTCAAGCGCTACTTCTTTCCTCAGTCCAATAAGGATGCCATCATCATCGATGAGCGGTTCAATGGCGGAGGCAGCGTTGCAGATTATTACATCGACATGCTTCGCCGGCCATTCATCAGCTACTGGCACATGCGATATGGCGCCGACCTAAAAACTCCTTCCGCGTCCATTCAGGGTCCTAAGGTAATGATTATCGACGAAACAGCCGGTTCCGGTGGCGACTTACTGCCATGGATGTTTCGGAAGCAAAAAACTGGGCAAATTGATTGGAAAGCGAACCTGGGGCGGCTTGGTCGGGACTTTGGGGTTCCCGTTCCTGATGGACGGTGGTTTTGTTACTGCTCCCAACCTAGCTATTTGGACCGAAGAAGGTTGGGTGGTGGAGAACATTGGCGTTCCGCCCGATATCGAAGTGGAACAAACCCCGGCCGAAGTAATTGCCGGTCACGATCCCCAACTGGAGAAGGCAATCGAGGTGGTGATGGCGGAGTTGAAGAAGAATCCACCGCCTCGGCCTCAGCGGCCGGCGTATCCAGTGAAGGCGAAATGATTCAATTGCGGATTGCGGATTTCGGATTGCGGAATGACAAACATCCGCGCAAGTGCCATTTAGTAGAGGCAATAGTGGCACAGTCAATAAGCATGACTAGACAGCGGGTGCCCGATGTAAAAAAGCGGTAATCCGCGAGCCGGAATTCGCAATCCTCAATCAGCGGGAATCCGCAATCCCCAATCCACAATCCGCAATCAATCAATAGCCCCGCGCCTTATCCACTACATTGAGCATCGGCAGCCCGCTCGAGTAGCGCCGTACGTTTTCGGCCACCAGCGCCACGTGGCGTTTCTGCCGAATCGGGGCGTCGCCTGAATTGTGAGGTGTGATGATCAGGTGAGGGCAGTCCCACAACGGATCCTCGGCAGGAAGCGGTTCGGGATCCGTGACGTCCAGCCCTGCTCCCTGGATCCATCCTTCCTTTAAAGCTCTTGCCAGCGCCGCTTGGTCGACCAACCCTCCCCGAGTGACATTGATGAAGTAAGCGCTCTTTTTCATCTTGCCAAATATATTTTCATTGAACATCTTGCGTGTTTCCTTAGTGAGGGGAGCCGCGCTCATCAGTATGTCGGCCTGCGGCACCATTTCCATCAGCCAGCCGGGATCGTGCAGTTCGGCGACAAACTGAGGTTTGGGCAAAGGCTTGGGATCGACTGCCAGGACTTTCATTTCAAAACCATAGTGCGCTCGACGAGCCGTCTCAGTTCCAATGCCGCCCAGTCCGACCAGCACCAGCGTTTTCTGGTAAAGATCGACCAGGGGCACGCTCTTTTCCCGAGTCCATTTGCGTTCCCTGAAGCGTGGAATAGAGTCCTGCGCCAGTCCGCGGGCCAGGCTGAGCATGAATCCGACGGCAGTCTCTGCGATTACGGGAGCATAGATGCGCTGCATGTTGGTCAGCACGCAAGGATGTTGCATCAGCTCACGAGGAAGCGTGTCGACCCCTGCAGCCCAATTCTGCACCCATTTCAGGTTGCTGGCTTTCAGGACAGTCTCGCGGTCCACTACTCCGAGTATTACCTCGGCTTCGCCGGCCCGTTGCTTCAATTCCGACCGATCGCGCAGCATGATCAGATCTATGTTCTTGCCTGCCGAGCGTATTTTCTCCACTTCTTCCGGAGCCAGTCTCTCGGCGCAAAGAATCTTGATGGGGCCATTTGAAGGCCTCGCTTCAACTACCGGAAAACTTTCAACTACTACGGCATCATTGGGTGCGGCCAGAGCAGAGGGTACTGCGGAAAGGGTTGCCGCTGTTCCGCTGACTGCCAAGCTAGTGACAAAATCACGTCGGGTAATACTGTTCTTAGACATGGGTGCCTCCTTGCGCCTTTGCGGCTTTTGCGCCTTTGCGTTAAACATACCGCAAAGCCGCTGCGGCGCAAAGCTTGAAGCTTGTGACAGGCAAGGCCAAAGAGATATACTTCCGTCCAGCTAAAAATGTCATGGCTCTCATCTGACGCTCTGTGCAGCCTTTGTGTTCTTAGTCTCTCTGTGGTGAACATTTGTGAACAATCGGCGTAAAGAGGTATTTCTTGACGCCAGGGATAACGACCTGAAAGGAAACATTATGTGTAGAAATTTTTTGGGAGTGTCTGCGTGCTTTCTTTTTTATTCCTGCCTGACTATCTGCTTGACGTCGGTAGGATTCGCGCAGGTAAACACGGCTAGCTTGACCGGTCTGATTACCGATCCGGCCGGGGCGGTCGTGCCTAATGCGGTTGTGACGGCGAAAAATAAAGCGACCAATGTGGAGCAATCCACCAGGACTGACGACTCCGGATACTACACTTTTGCCACACTGCCTGTTGGCGTTTACACGGTATCTGTGGAAGCCCAGGGCTTCAAGAAGGCCGTTGGCGAGGCCGTGGCATTGGAAGTAGGGCAGAAGGCACGTCTGGATTTCATGCTCGAGGTGGGTACTGTCGCCGAGTCGGTAACCGTTCAAGCATCGACTCCGTTGCTGACCACGCAGGAAGCCGCTACGGGCGCGGTCATCGAAAACAAGATGGTGGTTGATTTGCCGCTAAGCCTCCGTAACTGGGACGACCTGCTGGGCATGGTTGCAGGCGTTCAGTCCGACCGTTATACCGAAGAGGGAGGCGGCACGGCTGCGGGACGCACCGGGGGCGCCAATGTGCACGGAGTGCGCTCTCTTCAAAATAATTTCGTGCTGGATGGCGTAGATAACAACTCAATTTCAGAAAACGTGCAGGAGCTGACGACCCAGGTAGCCCGACCGTCGGTCGATTCGATCCAGGAATTCAAAGTCAGCACCAATCCCTATTCCGCTGAAAATGGCCGCAGCCCAGGTTCGCTTATCAGCGTTACTACCAAGAGCGGCGCCAATGATTTTCACGGAACCCTATACGAATTTCATCGCAACCGGATCTTCGATGCCAATAACTTTTTCTTGAACCGCGCCGGCCGCGCCAAGGGCCAGAACATCCAGAACCAGTTCGGGGGCAACTTCGGCGGTCCCATCCTGAAAGATCACGCGTTCTTCTTTTTCAACTATGAAGGGACGCGCATCCGCAAAGGAACCACGCGTCTTGGAACCGTGCCGCTGCCCAACGAGCGCATCGGAGATTTTTCTACCGCCGCGGGGGCGGCCAATAGGGTCACCTACACCGCGCTTACCGATCGGGTAGGGGACTGCGTGGGAGCAGGGAAGACTTTCCCCGATAACAAAATCCCTACAAACTGTCTGGACCCGGTAATACAGAAGATTTTGAGCCTCGTACCGCAGCCCAATCTAGTCCCGGCGGCCGGCGCGCTCAACGTGAACAATTTCATCCGAGTTCCCAACATCATCGACGATACGGACAGCTACACCACTCGTGGCGACTGGCAGGCCAGTCCTGATGACAACATCTTTGTCCGATATACTTACTCCGACCGCTTCCGTTTTGTTCCTGGCACGTTCGGCGGAATCATCGATGGCACCGGGACCTCGGCTTTTGGCCGCCTGTTTATGAAAGCGCATTCTGCCGCGATTGGATGGAACCACATTTTTGGTGCCCGAGTGGTAAACGAATTCCGACTCGGTTGGGGGCGCAACGACTCTAAAGGACGGCAGGATCCTTTCGGACAGAATACCCTGGCCGAATTCGGAATTAGGGGTGTTCCCGATAACCCGATTTACAGCGGGGGCATTACCGGCATTAACATCAGCGCGCGGGGCGGCACTCCTACTCCCGGCGCTGGCAGCGGCCTGGATCGGTTCGGCTCCCCGGACTTTTTGCCCAAATTTCAACTCACCAACCAGTTCCAGTGGGCCGACGCGGTGAGCATCACGCGCGGCGCGCATCAGATAAAGCTCGGCGTGGATATCCGAGGCCCGATGCGCAATATCTACCTGGACGTGCCCGGCCTGCGTGGAACGTTGACTTTTGACGGAAACCGCACGGGCGTGGGCTATGCCGACTTTTTGCTGGGATATCCTTCCCAAGTTCAGCTTACTAATCTGGATGTTGTGGATGCTCGCTTTAAGATGTTCGCAGGATTCTTCCAGGATGATTGGAAAATTACACCCAAGCTTACTGCCAATCTGGGCTTGCGTTATGATTTCGCGACTTGGCCTTATGAGGCCGCCGATCGGATGACCAATCTCGATCCCGTGACTGGACAGAGATTTACGCCCGCCAACTCCGGTGTAGGCAGAAGCCTGGTGAAATCTGACAAGAATGATTTTGCCCCGCGCATCGGATTGGCTTACCAGGCGACATCGAATACGGTAGTCCGAGCCGGCTACGGGCGCTTCTACATGCTGCTTGAGCGCGCCGGCAGCGAGGATCAACTGGCTTTGAATCTGCCGTGGCTCGTTAACAATGTTGTGACCGCCGCCAACAACAACTCGACTGCCAATGACATGCGAGTGCGCACTGGTTTTAACCTTTCCTTGGATCCGAGCGCAGTCAATCCGATTTTGGTGCGCCTGCGAGCTGTCAATCCGAATGCGAGCCATCCTATGGTGGATCAGTGGAACCTGGGGATCCAGCGCCTGTTGCCGGGCGCTTATGTGTTTACCGTCGATTATGTTGGGACCAAGGGAACTTACCTGTCCACACTGCGCAACTTGAATCAACAATTCTTTAACCCGGACGGCACCGGCAGTGGTGTCATTCCCTATCCCAATTTAGGTGCCATCGAATATCGCGACAACGGAGGCAACTCGAGTTACCACGGGTTGGAGCTGACGCTGGAGAAAAGATTCAGCCGCGGTTTTTCCCTCCACAGCGCTTACACGTTGTCCAAATCAATCGACGATGGCCAGGAGCACCTCTTCAGCGGCGGGACGGGCAGCTTTACGCAGAATGCTTACAATCTGCGAGAGCGGCATGGCCCGAGTGATTCTGACTATCGGCACCGCTTCGTCGCCAGTTACATCTACGAATTG
>DASYPF010000207.1:0-7730 GCA_036006905.1 Acidobacteriota bacterium | reverse complement strand
TCCCGGCTCCCAGACCCTGGGCGGGGCAGAAATAGTTTGCACGCTGGCAAGTCGTTTAGATGTCATCGTCAATAAAACAAGATCTATTGTTCAAATTCACGAATAATCTCGGGCAACAGTCGCGGCTCGGATCTCTCGCTTCGTGTTGACGCTTGCGGCTCGGATTCCCGACTTACAATATGCCGTTGCGTTCGCAACGCAAACACCAGGGCTGTCGCCAGAATTAAAGCTCCAAGGGCGACGTGCGACGTTGCGCTCCAGACGAATTCAGGCGTCGGCTGCGGCGCGCTTTGGCTGGCGTGTTTGATAAAAAATGTGGCAACACCAAGAACCGTTTGTCCCAGCACGAGAGCCAGCAGCAGCGAAACATGACGCGCCCAACTCTTTGGATAATTGCGGACAGTGCGGAAGGCAAGCCAAGCGGTCAGAAATAGAACCACGGCTGCTCCGACGATGTGCGGGACGACACCAAGCGCATTATGCCGATATCCTGCCCCAAAAACTAACTGTAGATAGATGACGCCTATCAGGCTGGCACTCAGGCCGCGCAGGCTGGGAATATCGGACGTCTCGCTTTCGGACGCCTCGCTCCACCATTTACTTCCTGTGACTACTGCGAGCGTGACAGCCAGACAAAAAAATCCCTGTGCCAGCGCCGCATGGGCCATGGATACGGCGGGAGGAAGAAAATATAAAACCGTAATCCCGCCCAACAGTCCCTGCGTCACAATGACTGCCAGCGCAATCCATCCGAGCCCTCGCACCCAGCGCCGCGGTTCCTTTAGCGAAATCCAAACGGCCAGTATGATGGTAAGCATTCCTACGAAACCGGCTATCATGCGATGGCCGTGTTCGTAAAACACCCCGCCTACCATTTCCGGCATCCATTTTCCAAACGAGAGCGGCCAATCAGGAACCGCCAATCCCGCGTCATTGCTGGTCACCAATCCGCCGGCGAAGATCAGTAGGAAAGTGGAGAAAGCGGTGAAGCAGGCGAAGAAGTGTAACAATTGCGGATTGCGGATTTCGGATTGCGAATTTTCCAATTTCGGATTGCGGATTTCGGATTGCGAATTTCTCGATTGCGGATTGCGGATTTCGGATTGCGGATTTTCCAATTTCGGATTGCGGATTTCGGATTGCGGATTTAACTGTCCGCCGGCACCTGGTTGATCCTTTAGCTGCACAGAACTCCTTATGACGCAAACGGACAGCGGTTACCCGAAGACAATAATTTGCTAATCCACAATCCGCAATCCGCAATTGGAACAATCCGCAATCGAAATCACTGGCCCGTGAAGCTGAAGTCGACTGTCTTTGCTTCCTTTGGTGCGACGGTGATCTTCTGCTCCATCTTGTTGTACTTTTCCTGCCATGCCGTGATGGTGTACGTCCCTGCAGGAAGCCCCTTTATCTCGTATGAGCCATCCTTGCCGGTGACCGCAAAGAACGGATGCTTAACGACACCAATGTAGGACTTCATCCAGGGATGAACGTTGCACTTTACGGGAATCAGTATTTCTTCCCGATTGAAAATCTTGTTTTTTGTCGGGCTTCCAGGCGCCTGCGACTCGTTCCACTCGGGATTGTTCTTCGGCATTGGGTGAATATTGTGGTTGGTGTTATCGCTGTTTACAATCGCCAATGGCTGACCGGTCTGTAACGCGACCACGTGCGGCAGGTATTGGCAACCTTTCTGATTAAGCGTCACGGCCTGAGAAGGCGCATTGAAGCTCTGGTTTCCCAGCCCGTCCGAGACCCAAACAAACACGTTGGAAAGCGTGCCGTTGTCGTTGACTACCACGTCTTCGGTCTCAATCGACCCGCCTGGATGCTGCGCAGCGCAGTATTTATCCTGTTCCATACGGAGCTTTTTGGGAGCCGGCTTCGTGCCGGTGAAATTGACCTTGCCGATCACGGTAGCGCCACTCGCCATATCCGGCCCGGCCGCCGGCTTCGCCGTCTCTGCCGGGGCTGCCGGAGTCGTTTCGGTGGTCGCCGGAGCCTCTTCCTTCTTACTGCAGCCGAAAAAAGCCAACGCGCAAATCAACACTGAAGCGTAAATGAAGCGTTTCATAGCTTACCTTCCTGATTAGAAGAGTTCACCGTTACGGCCACGCGCCGACCCCGGTGAAGTAGTTGAAAACTACAATTCTATCAAACTCATGCGCGAAGTCGAGCTACGCTTCTAACCAGGAACATCAAGTCGCAAGTCGCAGGTCGAAAGTCGAAGGTCAAAGAGGTTCCGGGTCCCGGGTTCTGGGTCCAGGGTTCAGTTCCTAGTTTCGAGTTTCGGGTTGGACACGCTTTTTTTTGGCTCGAAACCCGGAACCCGGGACCTGGAACCCAGAACTTTCTCCGACCTGGACTCTGGACTTTGGACTTTCGACCTTGGACTTTCGACTTTGGACTTTTGTTTTACCGCGCCCGGGCTTGCTCTTCCGGCGTCAGTTGGAACATATAACGGACCAGCAGTTGGGCGTGATCCTTCTCATAGGTCTTAAAGGATTCAGGCAGCGGCCCGTTGAACACCCACCGGTTTCCTTCGCGGCGGAACAATCCGGAAGGCATGGCAGTGCCCGGAGCAATAACCTGCGGGTTGACAATCCAGCGCTCCGTCCATCCGGGTTTCAATCGATCCTTCACGAAAAGGAAGTTGGGAGCGCTCGCTGTCTGGTCATGGGTCGGATCGCCTGTGGCATGGCATTTCAAGCAAGGCGCGCCGGGCGAGTTAAACAACTGTCGCGCCAGGGCGCGTTCGTCATCGGTCAGGGATTCGATCGGCTGTTTGATGTGGGGTTCCGGCTGATGCGATAGTGCTCCAAAGAATTTGACGAGTTTGCGCAGCTCATCCTGTGAGAAAGAGAAGGTGGGCATGCGCACTTTCAGGTAAGAGCGGATGCCATTGCGATCCCGTTGGCGCTCGGCTGCCGACGACGCCTGCGCACCCTGGAAAGCTTCGGCCTTCGGTGCCTCGCGCGCGGCGCGCGCTCCCGCCATTCCCTGCTGGCTAAGGCTGCCCCCGTCCGATGTTAACGACGGATCTTTGAGAAAGCGAAGCAACCACTCCGGATCGACTCTTGCTCCTTCGCTAAGCAGGCTCGGCGGGAGTTGCTCCTTGACTTCAGCATACTGCGGTAGAGTGCTCAGCACAGATTTTTGCCCCGGCCGCAGCGTGTGGCATCCCATGCAGTTGTATTTCTGAACGATCCACCAACCGTCCTGCGCGTCATGACGCTGATCTTCGGGATTGAAAAAGAATCGCCTGGGGATGGTCGAGTCGACACTTCCCAGGAGGAAGGTGGTGAGCGCATTAACTTCCTCTTTGTTCAGATGAAAGTTCGGCATCTTCAGCCGCTCGGTCTTCTCTTTGATCTTTTCCTTGTCGTATATGGCGGGATCGGAGAGCTTATGTTCGAAGAAACCCTTGTGGTTGTACCAGCCATCCTTTTTCGCCTGCTCGGTAAGCAGCGCAAAGTCGAGGCGCTCGAGCGGCTTGCTCCCCTCCAGAGTCAATTCTGTCCCGATGCGCTGCTCTTCTTCCAATCTCGTGAGTTCGTGGCAGCCGGCGCAGCCATAATTGCGTACCAGCTCTCTACCTTTATCCTTCAGTTTGGGGTCGTCCATGAAGCTGGCATCCGGATAATTGGCCGGCTTTTTCTGTTGCACCAGATAGCTGGCGATGTCGCGCGCTTCATCCCACGTGAGTCGCAAGCTGGGCATGACGGTCAACTGCTGCACTAAAATCTCGGCGCCATCGTTGGGGCAGCGGCTGTGTTCCAGATCGAAAATAAACGGCTGGTTGTGCTTGGCGTAATCTTCTGGAGGAATGTCCCGCTTTTCTTTCGGACAGTAGGGAATGGTGCGCTCACGCGGATTGTGGATCCACCGTACCAGATAATCGTAATTGGCTTTCTCTCCCACCCGTGTCAGGTTGGCGGCAAAGGTTCCTCCGACTTGCTCGCTGCCTTCTCCCATGGAATGACAGGCCAGGCAACCGCGAGTTTCAAACCACTGCTTCCCCCGCGCGGGATCTCCAGGAGGCTGCGCGGGGAGTTTTGGGTTCTGGATAGCCGATTGCCAGATAAAAGCGGAAATTGCACGGACCTCATCGCGATCGAGTCGGAACCGCGGCATTTTAGTAGTAGGGCGGAAATTGTGCGGATTTTGAATCCAGAGGGGGATCCACTCTTTGCGTAATTTGTTCTGCGCCTCTTTCAGGTTGGGTCCCACCTTCTTCTGTTGTGTGATTAAGCTTTTGATTTGAAAGTTTAGCTGCTCAACCTGCGCGTCGATGGTCGCGCCGCTAACACGCAGGTTTTCCGCTTGCTGATAAAGTTTCTGCGCCGCAGCATTGTCAGGAGCGCGATCGCCCTGTTTCTGCGATCGGTCTGCTTCCCTCAGGTTTGTATCCTTCTTTTCCAGCAATTGAGTGATGTTCTTCTGGGTGAGCTGAATGTGAGCTGTCTCGGGATCGAATTTTTCGCGCGCGTGGCAGCCCCAGCAACCCCGATGCAGAAAAAGCTGCTTGCCCTGGTCTAGCACATTAGAGTGGTCGAGCACCATGTCTCGCTCATGGCACTGCAGGCAGCCGGCTTCTATGTTTGATTTATGATGCATCGGCCAAAGCCAGTGCTCATAGTGGCCGTGAGCCCTATCTACGCCGGTTGTTGCGACGCCGTTGCCTCCATGGCAGGGCGTGCAGCCGAAGCGTTCCGGATCGTGGATCTGCAACAGCTCCTTGTCCGGATGGCTGACAAACTCGATATGCCCTTGCATGTTCTGCTTGGTCAAAGTCGCCGGCTCGCGAACACCGACGTGGCAGGATTCGCAGCGCTCCACCAGACCGACATCAGGGATGTTGATCTGCTTTATCTCATATGTGAAATTCTCCGTCTTGCGCTGCAAGCCCGCCAGTTGTTCCAGCGTCAGACCTTCGATCTGCTTTGCCAGATACTCATCGCGTTCTTTGCGCAAGTCAGTGGCAACCTTCTGCATTTCCCCTTTCTTGGACAGCAATTCTCCCTGGCGCCGCTTGAGATCATTGAACCTCTTCTCCATTAGCTCGAAAGTGAAGCTCTGCTTTTCCGTTTTCTCTGAGCCGTCATGAATCGGCATGCGAGCCGTGAACGGGCCTTTCTTTAGCTCTTCCAGTTCCTTCTCCAACTTCGCCTTTGCGCTCCCTTCAGTGGTCTCGGTTTTGTAAGTGAAGGCGCCCACCTCGCTGCGCGCCAACTGGAAGGGATCCGTCAGCGCGTCCAGGTCCTGCTTAATCTCGGCCAGCTCTTTGTCGATCTTGGCCAGTTCAGGCTTGGCCCGTTCCTCGGCATCCTTTACGGCTTGGTCCAGACGCCTGTATTCGGCTGACTGCTTAATCTGATTTTCATCGTTTGTCTGAACCGGTTTTGTCTTCTTAAGGTAGCTGCTGTATAGCCGGACAAATTCACTCTGGTACATGCGCCAAGGACGATGCCCGAGAGCCTCCTCGTACAGGGCCCAGACCAAGGTCCCCACAAGCAATATCGAGCTGATCAGGATGGGGATGGCGAGCGATTGGCTGACGATCGGATCTTCAATCGGCTCGTTGGAATCTACCCGGTCCTTGGCATCATCCGGTTTGTTTATTGGCGTATCAGGTTTATTCACGAATTAAAAGATCTAGCCACGGATTTACACTGATTACACGGATAAGTTCGGGGTCGGGGATGGGCTCAACTCGCAGCGTGACGCATGAAGCCGTTCGTTGCGCCCATCCCCGACCCCGAACTTATCCGTGTAAATCCGTAAAATCTGTGGCCGCTTCATTAAATGTTGAAATACGGAGTCACCCACACATACTTGATTCGAAGTACCAGTCGCAACAGGATCTTCAAAGGCAGTGCCAGCATTAAGACCAGCAGCAACTGCACCGTTACAATCTGGAAGAAGTTCATGCGATCGAAGGCTGCTTTCATTCTGGTCCGGGTGAACAACAGGTGCGTCCCCACCAATCCTGCGACAAAATAACCTCCGACGACAGCCGCCCCGAAAAGAGCAATCCACCACCGATTGTCAGGCGTGACTTTTACTCTTAGGATCCACTCATGGAGATCGCGATTGGCTTCGTGAATCAAACGATGCGGATCCCAGGTCATCCCCGGCCAGAACCACATCCACCCCGGCCCCCGAATAAAGGTGCCGATGAAAATCAGCGTGATCCAGAGAATCAAGAACCCAAAGCAAAACGCCAGGATGGCGAATTTCCGTTGCCGGAATGTGTAATATCCGTTTCCCAGCGGATTGGGATCGATGTACGGAATGAGCATCAGGCCGATCAGAATTATAGTCGGCATGACCACTCCAGCAATCCACGGGTCGAAATAGACCAGCATTTCCTGCAAGCCGAGGAAATACCAAGGGGCCTTGGCGGGATTCATGGTCAATGTCGGATTGGAAGGCTCCTCAAGCGGCGCATTCAGGGTAATGGACCAAACCATTAAGATGACCGTAACGATTAGGGCGGCGAGGAATTCGATCCGGAGCAGGTAAGGCCAGACGTGCAGTTTTTCATCCCATTCCTTGCGCCACGGATAGTTCTTCCGATGGTGAATTTTGGCCAGATCCGGATTGGCTTCCAGCCTCTCAATCAAGCGATCGTTCTCCAAGGCTTGACGGAACGCGTACCAGGTAAAAAAAGGAATAAGAAACAAAAGCGCAACGATCGGGACGTTGTCGGGAGCGGAGGCAATTTCCCAAATCTGATGCCAATTCATTGCAGTCTCTTAGGCAGCGGGCTTTTTCATCACTTCGGACTCGAGCACAATCGGCGCCGGGCCGGAGATGCTGCCGTCCTTGCGCACGCGCCAGAAGTGGACGACCAAAAAGATGGAAAGAATGATCGGGATAGCGATGCAATGCCAGATGTAGGCGCGCAGTAGAGCATTGGCATCGACGATCGAACCGCCGAGCAGGGCAAATCGAACATCGTTGTACGGCGTCATTCCCAGTTGCGGGCCCAAGGGACCTTCATGCCCCAGCAGGGGCGTGGCGCGCGCCATGTTTGTGCCTACCGTGACGGCCCAGAACCCCAACTGATCATCGGGCAGCAGGTATCCAGTGAAAGATAGCAGCAGCGTAAACAGCATCAGGATTACGCCCACCACCCAGTTGAACTCGCGGGGAGGTTTGTAGGAACCCGTCAGGAACACCCGGAACATGTGGAGCCAAACGGTGATGATCATCAAATGCGCCGCCCAGCGGTGCATGTTGCGCAACAGCAGCCCGAAGGGAACATCATGCTCCAGATACATGATGTCGCGATAGGCTTGCTGCTTGCTGGGGTGGTAATAAAACATCAACAGCGCTCCGGTAAATGTCAGGACGATGAACAGGTAAAAAGTAATCCCACCCATGCCCCAGGTGAATCTGTATCGAACGGCGTCGCGATTCACCTTGGCCGGATGCAGGTGCAGGAAGACGTTTGTCAAAACTGCCAGCGCCCGGTTGCGAGCAGAATCATCGAGCTTGTGACGGATGACGGATCGCCAAAGCTGTGTCTTCTTCGGCTCCCGCAACATTTCTTTGGTGTCAGCGGCGGCCTTTTCGATGAGCGGCTTGATCTGCTCGCGCAACTTGGCGGCGGTTCCAGATTTCTCTTTATCTTCTACTTTGACGTCGTCAGCCATAGAATCCCTCTGACTACAGTCTTATTCATGATTGGCCACAGATTAACGCGAATGAACGCGGATATC
>DASYPF010000206.1:0-10075 GCA_036006905.1 Acidobacteriota bacterium | reverse complement strand
GTGTCTCCGTGTCTCCGTGTCTCCCTGTCCCCGTGTCCCCTTGCCCTCCATTCGCGGCTGTTCTTCTTCTTGATCCTTTCGGTTCTCTTTGCGACAGCCTGCGGCTCTTCATCAACTTCGGAAAAAAAACCAGACAAGTGGGTGGTAAAGATCGAGGACTATCCCATCTATTTGAGTGACTGGAAGCGCTATCGCTCCATGAAAACAAAGTCGGGAGAAACACTGGATGAAAAACAGCTCTTTGACCTTTTTGTGGAGCAGCAAATCTTCCTTTACCTGGCCAACCGAGATCATGTGGAAGTAGATGATGAAGATGTAAGAGAAAACCTGATACGGCTTGGTTTGACATCGCCCGAAGATCTCAAAAATCAAGAACTGCTCAGGTCGGTCCTGGATGAGTTGCGCGCGCAGAAGTGGATCAAGGCCAACATTTCGCCGGCAGTTCATGTTTCGGCGGAAGAGGCGGAAAGCTATTACCGGCAGAATCCGGTTGAGTTTGTGCAACCCGAGACGGTCCATGTTCGTGAGATCCTGGTGAAGGACCCAGTATTTGCAGAGAAGCTTCACCGACAGTTGCAGAAGCAGCCGATTGAAGAATTCATGCAGGCAGCCCGGAAATATTCTCAGGCCGCCAGCGTTTCTAATGACGGCGATCTGGGAGTTTTTCACAAAGGAGAGTTACCGGAACCGTTCGAACGAGCCATCCTTCGGCTTCGTCCAGGCGAAATAAGCAAGCCGGTAAAAAGCGATTTGGGATATCATCTTTTCTTAGCTGAGGAGCGCGTGCGCGCTCACCAGCAGAGGTTTTTTGAAGTCAAAGACCAGATCTTTGAGAAGATTCTGGCCGACAAGGAGAGCAATGCAATTCGCTCCTACTTGGACGATATCAAGAACAAGCTCAAAATCCGGGTTTATCCGGAGAATGTGAGTGGAGACGAGAAATGAGTGGAGGCTTCAGAGTTTCAGCATTTTGGTTGCCGTCGTTTGTGCTTGTAGCCGTGCAGGTGCTTCTGGGCGTGATAGGTTCTTTGGGTTGCGGCTTTTTTGCAGCCGCGTTGGCGGACACGAAAATTATCGAGGAAATCGTCGCCAAGGTAAACGGCGACGTTATCACTCTGACCGATCTTCAGAAGGAACTGCATTCCATACGCGAGCAATTGGGATCGCAATACAAGGATCAGGCCACCCTAGACAAGGAATACGCCCGGGTTTCCAAGCAGGCTCTGAAGAACCTTGTCGAGAACAAGCTGATGCTGCAGAAAGCAGAGGAAGCGGGCCTCGCGGCAAACATTGATGTGGATGTGGCGGCGACCATCGAGGGTATACGCAAAGAGAATAATATCCCCGATATGAAAGCTTTCGAACAAGCACTGCAGCAGCAAGGCGCCACGTTGTACGAATTCCGCGACAACCTTCGCAAGCGCTTGCTCATGGACCGCCTCATCGGGCGTTTTGTGCAATCAAGGATCACGGTTCTCGATTCGGAAATCACTCAGTATTATCAGAAAAATCGGGACAAATTCACTAAACCCGCAGAAATAGACATCAGCGAGATCGTAATTCTGTTTGAAGGAAAACAGCCGGCTGAAACCCGCGCCAAAGCCGGACAGGCTTTGGCCGAATTGAAAGCGGGCAAGGATTTTGTGGAAGTTACGAAAAAGTATTCGGAAGGCGCTACAGCGGCCAAGGGCGGCGGCGTTGGAGCTTTCAAGAAAGGAATGCTGGCTCCCGCGTTGGAGTCGGCGGCGTTTACCCTCAAGCCCGGCGAAAATACCGGTATTCTTGAGACTAGTTACGGCCTCGTGATTTTGAAGTTGAACAAGAAGATTGAGGCTGCGCCCGTACCGGTCGATCAGATTCGCGGAGAAATCCAGCGTCAGATCTATTTTGAGAAAATGCAGCCGGAGCTGACAAAATTTGCCGAGCAACTGCGCTTGCAGAGCTACATTTACGTTTCGCCCAAATACAAAGACCAATATCCGCTGCAGTAGCTGTCAGCTATCAGCTATCAGCTCTGAGCTTCAGCTTTAGTTCTTGCAGCTACTACTCAGTACTAGCCGAACAAACTTCTGCAAGCCAATGCTGATAGCTGATAGCTGAAGGCTGATAGCTAACCAGGAACCGCAGATACAACATGCGACTCACACCCGTCGAGTTCGAGATTATGGAGATTATCTGGAGTCGGGGAAGTGCTCTGGTGAAGGATATTCACGCAGAACTATTTCGGCGCAAGGGGCTGGCCTACACGACAGTGATGACGGAAATGGATCACATGTACAAAAAGGGCGTACTGGCTCATAGAAAGAAGGGACGGGCCTACCTTTATACGCCGCTGATCAGTCGTCGTGACGCCCTCAATGGCACTGTGGACGAATTTGTGACAGACTTCTTTCATGGCTCGCGAGATGAGCTGGCTCGTTTTATCCGGGGCGAAGAGGCTGCGCCCGAAGATGCTGGAAAGGAAGCAAAGCAACAGAAAGGAAAGGCGATGCCCGACCGGTCGGACGAAGCCGTTGCAGCCGGCGAAGAAGAGGATGTTACACTTTTGTAGGTTTTGGCCGCAGATGAGCGCGGATTAACGCGGATCTGGAATTAACCACCAAGGCACCAAGACACGAAGAATAAGGTTGGACAATTTAATGGGGACAGACCCCATTAATGGGGACAGACCCCAAGCCGTGAAATGGGGACAGACCCCAAGTAATCGAACCGAAATTGGAGTTTATGCTTACCTGCACCTTATTTCGGCTCCGTTATTTGAATTGGAGGGGTCTGTCCCCAATTGAAGGGGTCTGTCCCCAATTGAAGGGGTCTGTCCCCAATCGAAGGGGTCTGTCCCCAATTGAGGGGTTCTGTCCCCAATTGATGGGGTCTGTCCCCAATTGATGGGGTCTGTCCCCATTTAATTGCCCTTGGTGTCTTGGTGGTTGATTCAAAAGTAAGCGTTCATCCGCGTTCATCCGCGGCTAAAATCGTTCGCGTTCTTCGCGGGGATTAGTAACCCATGTTCAACATCGGTTCGGTCTCAGTCCAATCACCTTTCGTGCTCGCTCCCATGGCGGCGGTGACGGATACTCATTTTCGCAAGACCATCAAGCGCCTTGGCGGCTGCGGGTTTGTTTACTCACAGTTGATCAGTGTCGAAGGGATTGTTCGGAAGAACGAAAAAACCGTGGAGCTGATGAAGTACTGCGAGGAAGAACGGCCCGTCGCTATCCAGCTTTTCGGCGCCGATCCCGCCACCATGGCGGAGGCTGCCCAAAAGGCCCAGGCGACAGGCGTGGACATGATCGACATCAATGTTGGCTGTCCTGCAAAAAAGATAGTCAGCGGGAAAGGTGGATGCGGACTGATGCGGGAGCCGGAATTGCTGAAAGATATTCTTCAGGCGGTCAGAGAAGTTTTGACCGTCCCGCTTACCGTAAAAATTCGTGCGGGGTGGGATGACGGATCGAAAAATTTTGTGGATGTTGCTCATCTGGCGCAGAGGTGCGGTGTGGCAGCGATTGCGATGCATCCGCGCACCCGCGTTGCAGAGTACTCGGGCAAAGCAGATTGGTCGCTGATTGCTCGATTGAAGCGAGAAATGGATATTCCCGTCATTGGTAGCGGCGATGTGAAGGTTCCGCAGGATGCCATCCGAATGTTGGAAGGGACTGGCTGTGATGGAGTGATGATTGGGCGGACCGCTATTTCCAACCCCTGGATACTCAAACAGTGCTGGGACCTGAAAACTACCGGACGCTACGAGATTCCCGATAATAAACTCACTTATCGCGTGCTGTGTGGATTACTTGAAACGATCACCCGTGAAGTTCCTCCCGCAGTGGCGCTCGGAAAGGTGAAGAACCTGGTCGGTCGATTCAGTAAAGGATCTGGCTTGGCTGAATTTCGCGAAGCGATCTTCGAGGCGCAAGAAGTAGCGCAGGTGAGAGGAATCCTTTCAGATTTCCTGGTGTCCGATTGCGACCGGGCCGCTTGAGAGTAGTCGGCAGGAGGCAGGAAGCAGGAGGCAGTCGGCAGGAGGCAGACGGCAGCAGGCGGTGAGCAGTCCCCAGGGAGCCAATAGGTTAGACAAATTTGTGGGGGTTGGCCAGCATACCTCCGAGCATTCTTCCGACTTCTTCGTATTCGGTTATCAATCTGCTGTGAATACTGTCCGACAGATATCCACAATCTCAAGCAAAATCCAAAAAAGACCTGTGTTTCGGCCGCCTCGCCGTCGGCATCCGCTATTTTGCTCACAAACATTTTCGGGTATCGCTTCTTTCGATAACCCTCTCCAATGCGAAGATTTTCGAAGGAAAGTGTTTTTCGTGGAACTGCTTCTGCCGTCTGCCGACTGCCTCCTGCCGTCTGCCTCCTGCCGACTGCGCAGCCCCCGTCACTGGATCCGTGCCTGCACTGCCAAGAACGCCGCGACTACGAGAGGGTCAAACTGCGCGCCGCTCTGACGCTCTATCTCTTCGGTGGCTCGAACGGCTGGCCAGGCCGACTTGTAAGGGCGTTCATGGGTAAGCGCGTCGAAACTGTCTGCAATTGCCACGATTCGCCCTTCCAGAGGGATATCTTCGCCGGCAATACGCGCGTACCCTCCGCCGTCCCACCGCTCGTGATGGTAAAGAGCAATCTCTCGGGCTATCTTCAATAACGGAGATCGGCTTCCCGACAGGATTTTCCCGCCGATGGTGGTGTGCGTTTTCATCCTTTCAAATTCAGCGGGCGTCAATCTTCCCGGTTTCAAAAGAATTGAGTCGGGAATTCCGATTTTCCCAATATCGTGCAGAGGCGCGGCTTTTCGAATTAGATCGATTTTTTCAGCAGACAGACCCAACGATTTGGCCACCCGCACTGACGTCTGGCTGACGCGGGTTGTGTGTTGTCCAGTGCTGTCATCGCGATACTCAGCTGCCAGTGCCAGGCGCTCGAGGATCTCCAGGCGCGCTTGTTCCAAATCTGCGGTACGCTGGTGAACTTTTTCTTCCAAAATTTGGTTTTGGTTTTGAAGCTGCAGGTGCAAGGCGCGGGTTTCGAGCAGATTTCGAATGCGGAGCAGAATCTCTGTGGTGTCGAACGGTTTTGAGACGAAATCCTTGGCTCCCATGGAAAGCGCGCTCTGCTTGGCTTCCGAGCCATGGTCGGCAGTCAGCACCAGGATCGGGAGATAGCTATTGGCTGGATCCTGCGAGCGCAGTTTCTTCATCACCGACAGCCCATCCAAGAGAGGCATGTGTAGATCTAACAGCACCAAGTCGGGGCGAAACTCTGAGTAAAGTTTTAGCGCCTGACTAGGGTCCGTGGTGCTCTGCAGATTTCTGTATCCGAATTTCCTGAGTAGTTCCCGAAGAAAATCAACAGTGTCGCTTTGGTCATCGATAATGAGGATTCTGGCATCTTGAAGGTTTTCCAACTCCATGGTTCTACCTCCTTCTGAACTCCTCCCGCTTGGGCGGGGAACAAGGGGCCCCCTGGACCGGAAAAAACATCAAAAAAGACAAAACTTATGATGACTAATTCCTTTAGTTTAACCTCTCCATTTCCATTGAAGCACCGATATTGAACAGTGGCTAGAGTCCCGTTCTAGGTCATTGAATAATCTGGTGATGTTGGCCCGGGAGCATGGCCGTGTTGGCAAGAAAGGCCCACATTCGTAGGATTGGGCGGCATCGAATCCGTGGCCAACCGGTATCGCCGGGCCGAAACCATGGAGCCAGAATAGGATAGGATTGTCCGGAATTGATATTTTGTTAAGTTCGGGCAAAAAATCGCGCAAGTTAGGTACGTTGCCGTACTGACAGGCGCGTCGCTGCAGTTCTATCGTTAGGTAACGCTGAAAGATTCCAATCTAGCTGACGCGGAGTCCTGAAGTGATGGGCAAAAGCCGAGGTTTATCTAAAGTGTTTGTAGAAAACAGCTCCACTTCCAACAAACGAGTTCGTATTCTCATCGCCGACGATCATGAAGTGGTGCGCCATGGGTTGCGAATGATCCTCCAATCACAGGATGGCTGGGAAATCTGCGGCGAGGCTAGCGACGGAAGAGAAGCAGTAGCGCTTGCCAAGGAGCTAAAGCCGAACATAGTGGTCCTTGATATCAGCATGCCGGAACTGAATGGTCTGGATGCGACCGCCCAGATCGTCAAAGCGCTTCCGCAAACCGAAGTCCTTATCCTCACTGTGCATCAGTCGGATCAGCTGGAGCAGGAAGCGGTCGCCAACGGCGCAAACGGCTATGTAGTGAAGTCGCACGCGGTGCGCGATCTGGTGCCAGCGGTGCAAGCGTTGCTGCAGCACCGGACCTATTTTGTTTCCGCGGAGGCAAAGCCCGACGGGAACGGTTGCGAAAGTGTTCTTCCGAGCAAGGGAAACAATCATCGGGGGCTTACGCCCCGGCAGGTGGAAATTGTAAAGCTGCTGGCAGCGGGAAAAAACAATGCCGAGGTCGCCTTACTGTTAGGCATTTCCGTCAAAACGGCCGAAACTCATCGAGCCAATGTAATGCGTAGGCTGGGAGTCCATTCAATCAGCGATTTGGCTCGTTATGCGATGCGTAGTAATTTGATCGAACCATGATGAAATCAGCAGCCGGTAAATTAGAGCCGCGCCCAGCCGAGTCCAGCACGAGCGAGCAATTGCTGCCTGAAAGTGTGGGTGTGGCATCAGCCGACCTTTCTCAGGCCGGCTCTCTGGTCTATCAGGGTTGGAAGATCGTGTTCACGGGACGTAACTGGATGGGAAAATGGGCTGACTCGTGGGATGCGGAATATAACACTGACGACAGGGCTCTGACGCACATGCATCCAGGCCGGAAATACTTCTCTTCCAAGCAGGAAGCGCTCCGATGTGCCATCGGGGAAGCGCGTTGTTGGATTAATACGGACGGAAGGAAGTGGGCATCAGAAAATAATGGGAGCCTGCGCGTTAGAACAAAGAAGGCCTTGTAATTTGTTGGAATTGCGTAATTTGTCTAGAATCTAAACTTTTCTTGTCCGATTGCATCTGAACTAATAACTCACCTCCTTAACAATTGGGTGCTCTTCGGAGCACCCAATTTTTTTTTTGGCTCTTTTCATGCTCCAGATTTCAGCTTACTCCGTGTTTTCGGTGTTTTCCGTGTCCCAAATTTTCTTCTTTGGCCAGGCACCATCAAGTGCAAAGGATGGCCTGGCACAGTACAATGGCCGTGCGCCCTACGATGGGCCATGGTGGCGGCGCTTGTGTGGTGCCTTGCGGTTGTGTTACTGATTTTTTTAGAGGTTATGCGAGGAATCATCTCGACTGGTAAACTTGCCCTGGAAGCTTGTAACTTGTATGGACAAAATTTTGATCCGTGGGTTGAAGTGCGAGCTGAAGATCGGCGTAGAGGCCGAGGAGCGCCGCTATCCTCAAATTTGTCTCGTCGATTTGGAGCTAAACCTTGACCTGGCCCCTGCCACCCGGTCCGATTCGGTTCACGACACGGTCGACTACGCGCTTCTTTGTGATCAAGTCCGCCAAGCTGCAAGCGCGCGCGAGTACCACTTGGTCGAGAGCTTCGCCCAGGCCATCGCCGAAGTCGCGCTGCAGCATGAATCAGTCCGGGAGGTGCGCGTATTTGTCGAGAAAACACCACTTCCTCTGCAAGGCAAGCTACAGTCGGTGGGAGTCGAGGTTACCAGAAGAAAGAAATGACGCAGTACGACGTGGCGGGTGACGGAGTGAGACGGGACGCGGCGACAGGGAGACACGGGGTCAAGGGAGAAGGGAGAAGGGAGAAGGGGGAAGGGAGAGTGGGGGAGCGGAAGAAGAATCGAGTTTCAAACTTTGTGGTCTCTGACTTCAAAGCCAACTCCTCCAATTTACCCTTCTCCTCCCCACTCCCCGCCGCGTCCCGCCTCACTCCGACACCCGACCCCCAAACCCCAACCCCCCACCTCCGACACCCTATCCCTGCTATCGAACTCGAACAGGCGACATTCCAGAAGATCGGGTTGATTCTGCTCGGAATCGGGCATGAACGAGGCAGATGCACGAAATAATTGCGGCGGCGATCAGCGTGGACAAAAATCCGTAGAAAGCAATAGTGCTGAGTTTGACCGTATTTTGGGTGGAAACAGCAGCTGGAACCGTTATGGTGTACAGGAAAGGCTTCGGGTTTAGGTTTTGCGCGGATATTTCCTGGTAAGGCGCATTCACTTGCTCCAGGGATTCGACAATTCCGCTTAAGCTTCGTTCCCAATTTTCTTTGACTTCCGCGGCTGCCTGTCCCGCAACGTCGGACTGCCTGCGGCCTCTCTTCTCAATGATCATTACAGACGCCAACAACTGTTGATAATAGTTAAGCTCTCTATCCAGCGAACCGGCGGCCAGCGCTGCTTGTATAATCCGCTCAGTGATGTCCTGGCGAAATTTCAAATCCGCGTTCAAGGCAGGCCTGTCTACCAGGCGGTCCAAAAGAGAATCGCTTACCTGCGGAAACAACAGCGGGATCGATCGATCGCCGGTCCCCACGGGCTGAGCCCCCGCGGCACTGGTGCTGCCGCCCACCCTGGCTCCGGAACTCAGGAGCTTCTCTTTCTCTTCCATATACTGGTGAAGCGCGTCCTTTAGAATTTTCCCTTTTTCACTTGCTTCTTGATACTCAAGCTTGACTTGGTCCAGCCTGCTTTTCAAATACACCCTGGCGGATACTGGATTGCGAGACAAGCTATTTGCCTGGATAATCTCAATCAGCGGCTGCAGCCTGAAGCGAAGCAAATTTTGCAGCCTTATCCGGACTTCGGCTAGAGAAATTCGCTGCTTGCCAGTGCGAATAACCGCTGCTCCCGGCAAAGCGGAAATGGAGTCGATGCTTGTTACTATATTATTGATGGTGGATCTGAGGATGTCTGCGGCAACGATGTAATCCTCTCTTTCGATTAAGTCCTTGGAGAGAATATTCTGCGAGTAAACTGATATTAAATGCTTAAGCACTCCCTTTCGTTGGACCGCATTCTCGGCCCAAATAGCCAGAATATCGTTCAGAATCTTTTTCAGGAGCGGATCGGGAATTGAAGCGCCATTGTCTTCGCTAGCATAGTTTAGAGAATAATCTGAGAAACTGAGGGTCTGGCGTTTCTTCTGGTACTCTTTCTCAAGGATGTCGCGATATATCGGACTACCTTTAAACTCAGAAAGTTTCGCCTCATATTCACGCACCAGCTTCTCCAAATCAGGATTTGATTCCAGAACGAATACAGAGTTCCTGAATCTCTCGAACGATGTGTACTTGCCCAGGTCGTTGGCCTCAAATACCTGCGCCAGCAGCGGCGTCGCCACTATGTCGGTACTGCTGAACTTCATGCCATTGGGATATTCACCGGAATCTATTCCGTCAAATCTCAAATGGAAATGGAGCGTGGCCAACTCTTGAGAGGGTGACATCAGATACTTGGCGACGCTTACTATTAAAAGGGCACCTACTACCGTTGTCAGGGCCACCAGGATAACTTTTCGGTATTCTCCAAGGGTCCTGATAATGGGTAGAAGCGAGATTGTGTCGTCTTGAGTCTCCCACTCCGTCTCGCGGGGCGGGTAAGTTGCTGGAAAAGACCCTTCGTGCGACTTGCCGTAATACATTTGTTCATCTTTTTCGCTTTCGGCAGTTTTCACAATTTCTCCTTCATGGCTCGCTAATGACTCGCTCCCGACAAACTGGGTTTGTGCGGCGAGAAAAGGCGCCTTAATAAGACGGGTCCATGGCTCGCAGCCAGTCGGATCGGCCGCAGTAGGTAATAAAAAAAGTAGAGAAAGGCCGGCAGTTCCAGAAGTTGCCAGTCTCCCGGGTTCGGAGTTGCCAGGAGTCGGAAGATGTAGCGGATCTTGTCCCGAACCCGCTCTCTTGCCCTCAGGTGGAAAAACGACAACGCAAACATGTCCAGTCTGTTGTCCGGAGGATCGAACAGCCGGGCTCTAACCTTGGTAGCGAGCGATCGTATGGCGGGATCCGCTTCAATTTTTTCCAGGATTTCTCTGGGAAGCTCTGTCCCCAGAAGATCGCTTGCCAGGAAAAGCCCAAGCAAGAGCATTCGTCGCCCGCCCAACATCTCAGCCTGCTC
>DASYPF010000205.1:0-5252 GCA_036006905.1 Acidobacteriota bacterium | reverse complement strand
ATTGCTGATAGAAGAACCTAATCTCCCCGTGTCCCCAGTGTTCCCCGTGGTTTAATTTTTTTGAGGCGACGCGACCCACGTCTACCTGCTCGTTTAACGTGCCCGTTGTCGTGGTGGTCGTGGACTTAGACGTGGACGGCTTTAGGTCTGAACAATGTCATTGGAACAGAGTTCGCCATGAATAATCCCGGCTAAGGGGTGGGAAAGTATGCGCATTCAGTGGGATTAAGATGGTGTACTGGCGGATGCAAGGAGGTCTACCTCATGAATTCCAATTTATCCCGAAGACAGATGATACAAGCCGTGGCTGCGGCAGCTCTGTCGCCTGCTGTCACCGAGACGGTCTCGTGGCCGCATGCTGAAGGTCCTAACACACCCAAGATTTGCCTGGGAATCTCGCCAGATACAGACGAGGCTGGTATGCGCCGCATCAAGCAAATCGGTGTGGACTATGTCCTGATGGGGGGCCCGCCGATTCCCTGGCTTGAAGCGGACATCCGCGCCCGAATGGAACGCTTCAAGGCCGGCGGCCTGACCTTGTGCAACTTGATGATCAGCGGATTCCCCGATACCCTGTATGGAAGACCCCGCCGAGACGAGGAGATTGACAAAGTTCGGCAGTCCATCCGCGCAGCCGGCCGGGCAGGTCTGCCGGTGATCGAATACAATTTCTACGCGCACCGACTCGTGGAAGGCTACTACGAGGAAATCGGAAGGGCCGGCGCGGGGCTGACGGCGTTTGATTACGATCGGGTCAAGGACCTCCCTCCGCTTCCGTCCGAGGGCGTGCACAGCCTCGAAGAGATGTGGAGCAACATCACCTATTTCCTGAAAGCCATTGTGCCGGTGGCCGAGGAGTCTGGCGTCCGGCTTGCTCTTCATCCCAATGATCCCCCGGCGCCAATCAGCCGCGGTTCAGGGCAGATCATGGGAACTGTCGCAGGGTGGAGGCGCCTTATCGAAATCGCTCCAAGCCCGTCCAACGGAATTACGTTTGACTGTGGCGTTACGCGCGAAATGGGTGAAGACCCGGTGGCGATCTGCCGCTACTTTGGAACCAGGGACCGCATCAACCACGTGCATTTCCGCAATGTGCGCGTGCGGAAACCGTACGAGAAGTACACTGAAGTTTTCCTGGACGAGGGCCAGGTGGAAATGTTCGCAGTGATGAAGGAACTGGTGCGGCTGAAATACCCGCGTGCAATCTACCCGGAGCACCCGCGCGCGCTCGATGCAGACTCCGCCTTGGCGTGGCCCAATTTCAGGCCGTTTTATCCGGGCGGCGGCGGTTACGCCGGCACTGTGTATAACGTGGGTTACACCCGGGCTATGCTGCAGGCGGCACTGTCATCGTGACGCAGGAAAAATTCCGCCCGAAAACAAGGCCCGGACGATTCCTACTAGTGCCATGATCAGGCCTGGAATGCCGACCGCGCCCCAGAGAATAGTGCGAAGCATCGTTCCAGCTTCTCCCACGCTGGCGCCGTTCCCCTGCACTGCGCTGTAAATCAGCGGCGAGGCATACGAGAGAAGCATCAACACCGCTCCGGTCAGGATCATTCCCCGGGGCGACGTAATCTGAAGTCCCGGTGGTGAACCAACGGCGCACAGCATCGCGCCCAGAATGATCAGAGCCGGTCCCTGCAGAGGTCCGGCTGCGCCTTCGGACAGAGTACCGAAAAGTTTCACCAAGCCTATCGCCACCATTGCCAGACCAATGAGAAAGAGAGTCGTGCGCGCCAGCCGCATGAGCAAATTCTACGCCGCGCCGCTATTATCAATTCGGGAAAATCCGCCGCAAGTAACCTGCGACGCGTGAATATGTGAGGTAATATCCTCGTCTGACAAACTTTTGTGGGGAAATCTCCGCGCTCTCGGCGTCTGAGCGGTGATCGCTTCGTGGCTTTCACCGCTGAGGCGCAGAGGGCGCAGAGTTGACGCAGAGCCATAGGCACCCTGAATGGCGTTGAGCAATAGACCCGTTAGAGACCGGTGCCAAGCTCCCTTCGTATTACCTCAGCCAACCTTTCCAGAAGCCGCCTCTGACGGATAACGATGGTCAGTTTTTTCCCAAGTGATCCGGCCCGTCCGGAGATAACGTGTGTAGAGTCTTAAGGCCCGTCCGGTGGCTGTGAAGTTCACCAAGTTGCTGACAAACAGGCGCGGCACGGCCAATAGGGCCTGCCGCCAGTTGTAAAGCTGGTAAGTCCAAAAAACACGCTGGACCAAACGCTGGAACAGAAAGAAGGTGTCGATGAGAATGATCTTCCATTGCCAGGATTCACTGGCCACCAGGGTCGGGTACTGGTATGACTCGGGGAAAACTCGGCTGCGGAGCCGAAAAAACAGTTCGATTCCCACCAAAATGTAACAGGCCGCTCCCGCCGGGTTGTTCCACAGAGCTTTGCGATCCCGAAAGAGGAAATATCGATTCCAGAAATTCCCAAACCACCCGAGATTGGCCCAGCCCTGAAAGCATATTCCCACAACCCATCGAGCTTTCTGGCGCACCGACGCCGAAAAGCCGGTAGGAAAGAATTCCCGAATAGCGACGTAATCCTTGACCGTCACTTGTTTCGGTTTGCCCGTCCAGAGACTCTTTCGGGTAACTATCCGGTCAATAGAATGTTTAACAAAGATCTGTTTCAGACCATATTTCGGCAAGCTCAAACCGAGGTCATAGTCTTCGGTGAGAGAACGTATGTTGAAAACCAGATCCTTTCGGTCCTTTGACAGCAGATCTATGGTGCGCCTGCTGAATCCGGTTCCAACTCCGGCGCTGGGGAGACTGCCAGTCAGATACTCACGGACCAGGATATCTTTGGAGTGAAATTCCGCAAACTCATCCAGGTAATGCCCGCCCACCAGGTGATGCCATTCTGGTTCGAGCGGGATAACGGGCAGTTGCACCATATCGAAACGGGGAATCAGGCAATTGAAAAGCTTCAAGACCAGAGGATGAGCGACATCCTCGGAATCCGATAAAACTAGGATTTCAAAATCGATGTTGTTCTCCTTTTCAAAGAGTCGGATTCCCTGAATAACCCAGTTCAGACAATCCGATTTGTTGGTTGGGCCGTTGTGAGGACAGACCACACGATGTACTCGAGTACTCTGTTCCCTGACAATTTCAACTTCTCTCCCGGTCTCCGGATCGTTGGGATAAGTTCCAACAAAAAAGTAGTAATTGGAATAGTTGAGCCTCTTTAGATTGTCTTGAAGCATTCTGCGGATGACGGCTGATTCGTGCCAGGCAGGGATCATGACCGCAATCGGTTTCTCTTCAGGCGCTGCGAGATCCTCTTGCGAAAGCGCGCGATGCTTGCTTTTTATGAAAAAGCGGCGATACAGTGAATGGAACAGGTAATACAGATCAATGAAGAAATCATCTATGCCACTGACTAGGAAAACCAGGCTGACTGCGATAAGGAGTCCCTGTGCGGTTACCAAAAAATAGGGGACCAGCGAGGCCAAGTCCGGAAAGCTCATTTCAAACACATACGGTCTATTGTACCCAGATGGGGGAGCAGGGCAATCGAGACTGAGGTAAAAACGGCAGTTCGGTAATTAAACAACTCTGCGGAATCCCTTTGAACTTCCAAATATTTCTCAGCTATACCTCAAAAAATCGACAACTTGCCGAGGCGTTGCATAAGCACCTGGAAGCCTCAAAGCTCCCGGAAGAAGGTATCGACAGAGTCCATGTTGTGCTGCGCGAATCAGCATCTGGAACGGAGCAAGATCCAACATTTCTTGAAGACCTTCCAAATTCTCACATCTGTCTCTTGCTTTTAGCCCCGGATCATGTCGGTTGGTCGGGTATCGATCAGCAGATTTTGCTGGCGCAGGAGCGCGGAATTGAAATCATTCCGGTAGCGACCGAGAATATGGAAATGCCGGAGAGCATTTTGAAACTCAACTGTTTTCATGTATATAAGCGAACCGCGGTCGAAAGCGGATTGCAGAGATTCCTGATCGACCGGGTTGGGCTGAAGGGAGGCCATGAAACCTCGCTTATGGCTGTTCTTGTGGCAGGAGCGGTCGACCTAATCTACGATCGCTTGTTAAAGTGGAGGGGCTGACTTTGAGGAGGCAGTGTCGCGCTGCAGCCAGCCCCTCTATTGCCGTGGACGAAGTGCGTTTCGGTTACCTCATCCACGCCAAAACCGGTTAATGAATGGCGGCTCCTTCTTCCGACAAAGAGATAAACTCGGCCTCTTTCTTAAGCCGGTAGGACTGTTCTGCGTCAACGTTGAACTCTCTTTCCGGCGGAAGTAATGGACTCGCGCCCGATGCCCATCTGGAGATCACTTCCACGATTCTATCTGAAGCGCGGCCGTCTCCGTAGGGGTTGAAACCATCAGCCATTGACCGGTACAACACTGGATCGCTCAACAGCCGGCAAGCCTCGCTGAAAATTCGTTCTCGGCCCGTTCCGGTGAGTTTTGCCAATCCAAGCTGGCACGCCTCGGGCCTGTCAATGACATCCCTCAGCACCAGTACGGGTTTGTGGTGCGTCGGAGCCTCTTCGGTCGCACCGCCCGAATCGGTCATAACGAAATAACAATTACGCATCAGGTTGACGAACGTAATGTAATCCAACGGAGGAGTCAGATGAATCCTCTCCGTACCGCCCAGACATTTATGCACTGTATCCTGAACCTTCGGGTTCAGATGCACGGGATAAACCACGTCCACATCGTCGAAACATGCAACCAGATCTCTGATGGCCAAGCAGATGTTTGTCAAGTTTTCTTCCCAAGATTCCCTTCTGTGGCAAGTGATCAGGATTACCCGTTTCTCTTTAAAGGGAATGCGCTCCAGCGGAGTGTTTTCAAACGAAAACTGTTGCCGAAGTGTGTAGCGCAGGGAGTCAATCACTGTATTCCCGGTAACCACAACTTTGCTTTCAGAAACACCTTCGCGTAAAAGCTCCAGCCTTGCCAATTGAGTGGGCGCCAGATGAATCTCGGCCAATGTGGTGATCAGACGCCTGTTGGCCTCTTCGGGAAAGGGATTGTAATTGTTGTGGGTGCGCAAACCGGCTTCGATGTGAGCCACCGGTATCTTCCTGTAGAAAGCAGCCAGAGCGGCGGCAAAAGCGGTGGTTGTGTCTCCTTGAACAAGCAGTAAATTCGGTTGGATTTGTTCCAGTACCTCCTCAATCATGTTCATCACGCGTCCCGTCAAACCCGTGAGGCTCTGGTTGGGCTGCATCAGGTTCATATCAATATCGGGAGTAATCTCAAAGA
>DASYPF010000204.1:0-10866 GCA_036006905.1 Acidobacteriota bacterium | reverse complement strand
AATATCGAATGCCGCGCCTTCAGCGCTCGGGTTCTTTTTTGGATCCTAATCCCGGCCTTACGGCCGGGCCTACCCAATGGCGGCCCTACGGGCCTCCGCCTACACGTTATTTTTTAAAAAACCATCAGCGGGCTATACGGCGTGCCTGACCGCGCGCAAATGTCCATATTAGATGAATCAGACCACGAACTACACGAACTGACATGAATCGCCGCAAATTCCTGGGTACCACCCTAATCGGCGGCAATCTCCTCTGGCTGAGGCCGGAATGGATCTCCGCACTTCAAAAAGAACCCTCTTTCGGCCGCATACCCTTCCCCGTGCAGTTTCTCAAGCCGAGTCCCTACGCCGCATTGTTCCATCACGTCGAACCCGGCTACGATGAATTTACCGCAGAAAAGCGCGCCTTCGAAATCGCCGCTCACCTGAATCGATTGCTGGAGCTGCGCTCGCTTCCCCTGGCGGCGGATTTCCGAGGGAGTTCTCCCATGCCGAAGTACTCGGCGATAGCAGAGGGAATCTTTCAGGCAACCTTCGATCTGTCGGACAGGAATTTTCAAGAAGGATTAGAACACTGGTTTCGCGCGTTGGGGCACGTTCGCGATGCGCGCTTTTTTGTCACCGAGATTCAATCCCCGGACCCCGCTCGGGCGAGCGTAACCGTCCGCTATGAGATCTCAAGCCGCGGTTCCAACGCCCTTCACTACCGTGTCGGTCGCTGGAAGCAAATCTGGAATGGTAATCGCCTTTTGCATTTCGAGCCGCTGGATGAAACGCTGGCCGTTTCGGCCACTCCGTTATTCACCGACATGACCGAGCATGCCCTGGGCGCAGTGGAGTCCTTCCGCCAGCAGATGCTGAGAGGTGTTCCTTACTGGCGTGCCCGGCTGGACGTGGCCAGCGGCATCGATGTCTACGGCAACAACGGTATTGCTGTTGGAGATATTGACAACGACGGGCGTGACGAGATTTACGTGTGCCAGCCGGGCGGACTGCCAAATCGCCTGTATAAGATCCGCACGGATGGCAGGCTGGAAGACATAACCGAGCGTGCGGGCGTCGGCGCTTTAGACGATACTGCCTCGGCCCTATTCGTTGATTTTAGAAATTCAGGACATCAGGACTTGGTAGTGCTTCGTTCCAGTGGCCCGCTGTTGTTTCTCAATGAAGGTGGCGGGCGTTTTCACTACAAACCCGACGCGTTTCGCTTTGCCGGTGTTCCCCAAGGAACTTTCACGGGAATGAGCGCCGCCGATTTTGATCGCGATGGGCGCGTGGACCTCTACCTCTGCTGCTATATTTACTTTCAGAGTGAAGACCAGTATCGGTATCCGGTCCCCTATCACGATGCACAGAACGGCCCGCCGAATTTTCTGTTTCGAAATCGACTGACCACGGGCGGCGGCGGGGCGTTTGAAGATGTGACTGACGCGGTCGGATTGAATCAGAACAACAACCGCTATAGCTTTGCCGCGGCATGGTGCGACTACAACGGCGACGGGTGGCCTGATCTTTATGTGGCCAATGACTTCGGCCGCAACAACCTTTACCGGAATAATAGCGGGCGCTTCCAGGATGTGGCCCCCGAGGCGGGTGTCGAGGACATCGGTCCGGGAATGAGCGCAGCGTGGTTTGACTTCGATGGCGACGGCCGCCCCGATCTATACGTGAGCAACATGTGGACGGCCGCCGGGCAGCGTATTATCGCTCAAAAGGAATTTCATCCTGCCGCCAACGACGCTTTGAAAAGTATTTACCATCGGCATACCAAAGGGAATTCCCTTTACCGGAATCGTGGTGACGGAAGGTTCGAAGAGAAGGGAGCGGCCGAGGGAGTTGAGATGGGACGCTGGGCATGGTCGGCCGATGGGTTTGACTTTGACAACGACGGATCTCCGGAAATCTACATTGCGGCGGGAATGATTACCCACTCCCCG
The DNA here is from genome assembly GCA_036006905.1 of Acidobacteriota bacterium. GTDB lineage: Bacteria > Acidobacteriota > UBA6911 > JACQSX01 > JACQSX01 > DASXTB01. The sequence continues at coordinate 8,929 of DASYPF010000204.1, read as the reverse complement.
CAGAAAGACCTGAGCAGCTTTTTCTGGCGCCAGGTCGTAGCGCGCACACCGCTGGAAAAATCTCCGGCGCCGGGCTATGAAAACGGCTGGAATGCGCTCAACCAGTTGGTTCGCGAGGACTACAGTTGGAACGGCCGCGAGCCGAATGTATTTTACGCGCGGCGCAACGGCCGCTACTACGATTTGTCCGGCATTTCCGGTCTCGACTTTGCCGAAGACAGCCGCGCTTTTGCCGCCACCGACCTGGACGGTGACGGTAATCTGGATCTCGTTCTTAAAAGCCGGCTGGGGCCGCAGGTGCGCCTGCTGCGCAACCAATGCGGAAGAGACCGCCACTCTCTTGCGATTCAACTCCGGGGAGTGAAGTCGAATCGCGACGCCATCGGCGCGCGTGTGCAGGTCGAGTTAGCCGCAACTTCCAGCAAACGGAAGCACATTACCCAATTTGTACAGGCAGGCTCGGGTTATCTTTCGCAACATATCAAGGTTCTCTATTTCGGACTGGGAGGAGAAACCACGGCATCCGCGGTGCGAATACAATGGCCGTCCGGGCTGCAGCAGGAATTTCATAATTTGGCGGCAGGGCGTCGCTACGAAATCACGGAAGGTGCAGACGATTTCCGGAGCACCGCGTTTTTGCCCAATCGGCCTGAACCTGCCCCGCAGCAGCGGAGTTTCAATGCAAGCCGCGCTTCCGTGAAAGGCGACAACGGTCCAAGGATGCATCCAACTTGGCTGCTTGAACCTGTGCCTTTGCCGGAGAAACTAAGGGGTCCTGCTTTCCTGTGTCTGGTGGCAGGGCAGAGTATTAGCGCGCCGGAAGGGGTTCCATTTCAAATCGTGGATCTTGATAAGGAATCGCCGGACGTGGCAGCCTGGTACGCTCTTTTCCGTCGCTACCTGTTCGATTGGCGATCTGATCTTACTTTGCCGCTGGTCTTTCTGTTCGACAAGGAGAGTCGAGCGCATAAGATTTACCCTGATCTGCCCGAAGCGTCCGTCTTGCGGAGCGATTTCGCTGCAGTTGCGAATCTGCGCGCAGGCGACGCGAGCGGGCAGCGCCGCGCGCTTCCATTTGCAGGGCGGTACTATGAGCCGCCGCGCCGCCGATACTTCCAATTGGGCGCTGCCTTTCTTGCGGCAGGATATCCGGAACAGGCTGCCTTGTATCTGGAGAACGTGCTGAGAGATTCCCCCGCCAACTTCAAAGCTCTCTTGGCGCTGGGCCAGGCACATTTGGAAGCGGGCAGGCTTGGCGCCGCGCGCAAGTATCTGGAGCGCGCGTTGGCCGTCAACAGCCAGTCTCCGGAGGTGTGGAACAATCTGGGCGGCGTGGAGATGGCCGCGGAAAACTATCGCGGCGCGCTTGATTATTACCAGAGAGCTCTGAACCTTAGATCCGACCTGCCCTATGCGCTGGTAAATGCGGGCCAGGCGCAAGCGCGGTTGGGCAACACGGCGGCTGCCGAAGAGCTGTTTGGGCGCGCGCTGCAACTGGATCCAAATGACGCCGATGCCGCCAACCAATTGGGATTACTCCTTGCCGCGCAAAACAAGGTGGAAGAAGCGCGCAATTATTTTCAGAAGGCAATTGCTTCGAAGAGGGATCACGCTGGAGCCATCAACAACTTGGCCGTCCTTTACGCTCAGATCAACAAGACCGACGATGCAATCGCGGCCCTGCAGTACGGTATTCAGGTCGCGCCCGATGCCGACAACCTTTATCTGAACCTGGCGCGGCTGTATGTTAGGATGGGCAATCGAGATCGAGCCCGCGAGGTTCTTCAGCGCCTGCAAGCCCGCAAGCCCAACAGTTCCGCAGCCGCCAGGGCTCTTGCAGAATTGGGAGATCGGTGATGTACCAGTTGTCAGTTGTCCGTGGTCCGTTGTCAGTGGCAATTCTCGTTTTTTTGATATTTGTGACGCCCATCGAGACAACTGCCCAAGACACATTTGTCAACGGCCGCGGCCCCCGATACCCGAGACCCGGCCCCCAACACCCGACACCCGAGACCCCTGTTTTTCAATCCGCAATCCGCAATCCGCAATCCGAATTCCGCAGTCCGCAATCCGAAATCGCCGAAGCTGCTCACAAACTGACAAAGATGGTAGCCGTCTCAGGTCGAGTTTTCGAGTTAGCTGTGAAACCTTCGGAGCGGATAACCGGGGCCGCTCAGCTAGCTCCCGGCGCGCCACCCTTGCTTAGCTTCCGCTATTTCGAAGGTAAAATGAGACATCGGTTCGGGAATCTGGATCTGGTACTGGACGATGCCGCGCACTAGGGTCGAAGAGATTAAGCCGCGAATGGACGCGAATGAGTTCGATTCGAAGAGCTCTTCATAAAGTCTACCTTAAAAGATCCCGATGACCGATGACTGATGACCGATAACCGATTATAACTGATGACCGATAACTGATGACTAATGACGAATGACTAATGACTAATGACTAACGACGTTCTTGGTTGTGGCTCCGCCGTGCTATGCCTTTGTGTCTTGGTGGTTCAAATTCCTTTCTTATCGGCACAATCGCAAACCCAGGACGCAATCGCTGCCATTGATCGCGGCGATTACGATCTGGCGCAAAAGCTTCTTTCCCAAAAGCCGGAGCAGCTCTTATTGAGGGGCATTCTGGAATTCCACCGTGGCAAGTATGCGGACGCCGAGAAGACCTTAGCGCGCTCGCTCACTCAGAATGACAACGCGCATGCGCGAACTTTCCTCGCTCTTTCGCGAGTGGCTCTGGGGAACTGCCAGGCCGCCGGCAAAGACCTGCAAGAAGAACTGGATCGCGACACGCTGTCCGATCTCCGCCGCCTGGCCGGGCTCGCTTTAGTCGAATGCCATTTAGCGCACAATCGCCGCCAGGAAGCCTTCTTGATACTCGGTCGATTGGCAACACTCTACCCGTCGGACGCAGACGTCTTGTATCAAACCGCCAGGTTCCATATGAAGGCCTGGAATGACGCCGTATTTCAGATGTTTCAGAAGACTCCTGCATCCTTTCGAGTCAATCAGCTCTCTGCAGAGATCTTTGAAATCCAGGGACGATATGCCGAGGCTGTCGCTGAATACCGAAAGGCCATTGATAAAAATCCGGCGGCGTTAAACCTGCATTTTCGTCTCGGCCGGGCACTGCTGCTGGAATCGCACGAGCCCGGAGCGCTGCCGGCCGCCCGTAAGGAATTCGAAACCGAGCTGGCGCTGAATCCCAATGACGCAGCCGCTGAATATCAGGTGGGACAGATCCTCATTGCTGAACGCAAACCGGAACAAGCAGTGCTCCATTTGGAGCGCGCACTGAATTTGAGTGCTGAATTCCCGGAAGTTTTGATTGCCTTGGGGAAATTGAGAGTGGAGGCGAAGCGTTATAGCGAGGCCATCGATCTGCTGCAGCACGCCGTTCGTTTGATGCCTTCGAGCGAAGCCGCCCGTTACAATCTAATGATTGCCTATCGCAACGCAGGAAAAAAGGAGGAGGCTCTTCGCGAAAAAACCGAGCTTGAGAAGCTACAGCGTCCACCGGAGGGGGAGTTCCAGGAGTTTTTGAAGAAACTAGGTGAAAAACCCCCAAAGCAATAGTTTGAACCAGCAAGCCCCGCTAGGCGGGGCGCAGAGAATTGTAGCCGAGGCCGTGAGGCCTCGGTCAGGGTGTCCCCGAAAATGACGAGCCCGCCTCAGGCGGGCGACAGAATGTTTTTGATGTGCAATACACCATCAATCACAGGCATGACATTTCGCGCAAAGATTCTGTCGCCGCTACGCGGCTTCACCTGTCTTGGGGTCGCCAGACCGAGGCCTTACGGCCTCGGCTACAATTCTCTACGCCCCGCTTAGCGGGGCTTTTCTTTTCGCTGCGAAAAATTTGTGAATAATCCAAAGCTTCTCACAACTTGAACTTGTGACACCATGGCATCAAATAAGTTCGGCACCGCCTTCCTCTTACTTGGCGCCTTAGTGCCTTGGTGGTTCTTTTCAGGACAGCCCACAAAGGCACCCGTTACCCATTTCCGCAACATAGCTGCCGAGGCCGGCCTGCTGCACTCCTTCGCCAACGGCGGCGTTGAAACGAAAAAGTACATTATCGAGACTACCGGCAGTGGCGTGGCATTCTTCGATTACAACAATGATGGCCTGCTCGATATCTTTGTTGTTTCGGGCGCCTCGTCAGACTCAACGACACCGCAGGATGCGAAGAGTGTCTCCACCAATCGGCTCTATCGCAACGATGGCACGGGGCACTTCACGGATGTCACAGAAGAAGCGGGCCTGACGCACTCTGGCTGGGGCCAAGGCGTGTGCGCGGGCGATTACGACAATGACGGATTTGTCGACTTGTTTATTACCTACTGGGGTTCGAACGTCCTCTATCGCAATGTCAACGGCCGCTATTTCCAGGACGTCACTGCCCGGGCACAGCTAACTCAGGATCGTGTTCGCTACAACTCCGGTTGCGCTTTCCTTGATTATGATGGTGACGGTTATCTGGATCTGTTCGTCGCCAACTACGTCAAGTTTGATTTCACTTCCGCTCCGAAGCCGGGAGAAAATCCTTATTGCTGGTATCGAAATTTGCCTGTTAACTGCGGCCCACGTGGTCTGCAGTCTGGCCCCAATATCCTTTACCACAACAACGGCGATGGCACATTTGCCGACGTCTCGGATGCCTCGGGTATCTCAGGGCCGGCGCAGAACTATTCTCTGGGCGCGCTTACTGGTGATTTCAACAACGATGGCCGCGTCGACATCTACGTCGCCTGCGACCAGACGCCGTCGATCCTCTATATCAATCAGGGCAGCGGCAAATTTAGTGATGAAGCGCTGCTGCGCGGCGCTGCCTTGGATGAAAATGGAAAACCGCTTTCCGGCATGGGCCTTGCTGCCGCCGACTATGACGGCAACGGCTGGCTCGATATCTTTCGCACAAATTTTTCCGATGAGAGGGAGACGCTCTATCGAAATCGCGGAGACGGCAATTTTGACGATGCCACCGTGTCTGCCGGCCTGGCGCACAACACCCGGTTTGTGGGATGGGGATGCGGATTTTTTGATTTCGACAACGACGGATGGAAAGATCTGCTGCTGGTCAACGGGCACGTCTATCCGGAGGTCGACCGGCTGAACATCGATATACACTGCAAGGAGCGGGCGATCCTCTACCGGAATTTGGGAAATGGCAAGTTCACTGACATCTCTGAGCTTGCAGGCCCGGCACTGAAGGAGCGCCATGCGGCCCGAGGCGCGGCTTTCGGCGACATCGACAACGACGGCAATATTGAGGTCCTGGTCAATCACCAAAATGAGCTGCCCGGACTGCTCAGGCAGAGTCGCCGGACAGAAAACAATTGGATCATTCTGAAACTCATCGGCGTTAAATCCAATCGCAGCGCCATTGGAGCACGCGTGCGCCTAACAGCCGGCAATCGTACGCAAACCGATGAAGTGCGCAGCGGCGGCAGCTACCTCTCTCAAAATGATCTGCGGCTGCATTTCGGACTAGGCAAAGCTGCACGCGTTCAGCGCATCGAGATTGACTGGCCCAGCGGAATACATCAGACCGAGTATGATTTGCCTGTAAACCAGGTCATGGCAGTGCGCGAATCGGCAGAGTCAAGGTAACCTTCAATGATCGGCAAGACTGTTTCCCATTATCGCGTGATTGAGAAATTGGGTGGCGGGGGAATGGGCGTCGTTTACAAGGCCGAAGACACTCGCCTCAGCCGCATGGTGGCGCTGAAGTTCCTACCGGAAGATTTTCTGCGCGACCGGCTCGCGGTTGACCGTTTTCAGCGCGAAGCTCGTACCGCCTCGGCACTGAATCATCCACACATCTGTACGATTTACGATATCGACCAGCACGAAGGCCAACCCTTCATTGCGATGGAACTGCTCGACGGCCAAACCCTCAAGCACCGTATCGCCGGTAAGCCGTTTAAGATAGACGAACTCCTGGAACTAGGGATTCAGATTGCCGATGCGCTCGATGCTGCGCATTCGCAAGGAATCATTCATCGAGATATCAAACCGGCGAATATTTTCATCACCCGCCGCGGCCAAGCCAAGATCCTCGACTTCGGGCTGGCCAAACTGGCTCAACCGAGACGGGAACCACAAGGGGCGGGCGCGTCAGCTTTGCCGACAGCACCTGTGCCTGAGGATGAATTGTTAACCAGTCCCGGCACAACCATGGGGACGGTGGCGTACATGTCGCCCGAGCAAGTGCGCGGAGAAGAACTAGATCAACGCTCAGATCTATTCTCTTTCGGTGTCGTGCTGTACGAGATGGCCACTGCACGCCCAGCATTCCCGGGTAACACTTCCGGCGTGATCTTCAGTGCGATTCTGGAGCGAGCGCCCACTCCGCCCGGACGTATCAATCCTGACCTGCCGCCGCAACTCGAAGAGATCGTCAACAAGCTGCTTGAGAAGAATCGTGAGCTTCGGTACCAAAATGCGTCGGACGTTCGCACGGATCTCAGGCGCCTGAAGCGCGATACCGATTCTGGACGCGCGGCGGCGTCATCCGCAGGGGCAGGACTTGCCCTGCCCACAGGGGCGGAGCAAACAACGCCCCTACCCACGCGGCGCCGCAGGGTAGTTCTCTGGGCCGGCTCGCTGGTTCTAGTAGGGCTACTCGGGCTCGCGGCTTGGCTCTACCTGCCTCGCGAACGTGGCAAGGCGATCGCTTCTATAGCCGTCTTGCCCTTCGTCAATACGACCGCCGACCCCAACACGGAATATCTCAGCGACGGAATCACTGAGGGCATAATCAATAGCCTCTCGCAATTGCCCAATCTGGCTGTGAAATCCCGCAACCTGGTGATGCGCTACAAGGGGCGCGACACGGATGCGCAGGGGGTAGGGCGCGAGCTGGCCGTTCAGGCGGTTCTGACTGGACGGGTGATTCAGCGTGCCGATGCGCTGTCGATCAGCATCGAGCTCATCGACACCAAGAGCAACAATCACATCTGGGGCGAGCAGTACAACCGCAAGCTCGCCGATCTCCTTTCGCTGCAGGAAGACATTTCCAAGGAGGTGACGGAGAAGTTACGCTTGAGACTGACCGGCCAGCAAAAAGAGGCGCTTGTCAAACGCTATCCCCAGAACACCGAGGCCTACCGGCTTTATCTCAAGGGCCGGTATTACTGGAACAAAAGGACCGCCGACGGCTTTCATAGTGGGATCACTCATTTCCAGCAGGCTATCGAGAAAGACCCCAATTACGCTCTAGCTTATGCCGGGCTGGCCGATTGCTATAACCTGCTTGGAGCGTTTGGGTATGTCCCGCCCAGAGAGACCTACCTCCGAGGAAAGGCCGCGGCGACAAAGGCTCTGGAGTTGGATGAAAAAATCGCCGAGGCGCACGCCTCTTTGGCACGAAATAAGATAGCGTACGATTGGGACTGGTCAGGCGCCCGCAGGGAATTCGAGCGAGCCCTGGAGCTCAACCCAAACTATGCGACCGCCCACTACTGGTACTCTTATTATTATTTTGCGATGGGACGTCTGGACGACGCCGCCCTGGAGATGAAACGTGCTGTGGAACTAGATCCTCTATCGCTGAACATTAATGCGGAGATGGGAAGAGCTCTTCTTTACCAACACCAATACGACCGGGCGATAGAGCAAGAGCTAAAGACGCTGGAAATGGATCCCAACTTCGGCGTAGCTCATGCCCTCCTCGCCAGGGCCTATCTGCAAGAGGGCAGATACGCCGATGCCATCGCCGAGGCGCAAAAAGTGGCGAACAGCTTTGTCCTCGCACGCGCTAACCTTAAGTTGGGCAACGCAGGAAAGGCGCAAAAAGTGGTCCAGGACCTGAAGGACCTTTCGAAGAGACGCTATGTATCGGCCCACGATATGGCGCTCGCCTATATAGGCCTGGACGATAAGGAGCGAGCGTTTGAATGGCTCGAAAAGGCTTACGAGGACCGTTCTCTGAGGCCCGACTACATGAGAGTAGACCCAGTGTACGACAACCTGCGCTCTGACCCTAGGTTTCAAGACCTAATGCGCCGCGCAGGGCTGCCGCCGTAAAAGTATCGTAAACCTTTCTGTCCGACGCATAGTCTCTACCGCAACAGTTTGCTATATTAGATCAAGAATTCTTGATTGCGGTTTTAAGAATCAGGAGGAAACAATGCCAATGAAGAATACTCTCCTCAAAACGATTTCTCTTGCACTTTTCTTTTACGTCTTGGGCGGGATTGGCTCGGCCATGGCCCAAATCCCCATTCCTGGCTTCCCACGACCCTTCGACGGGCTGGCTCCGCTAAGGAGTGCGCTTGAAGATGCTGGGGCTCCACCCCTTAGCCCGGCAGAGGAACAGCAGTTGCGGGCCATCGTTCTGGCTTTTCAAACGAGCCTTCTGCCGCAGGATCAGGGCGCGGCGCTCCGGACGGCGAACCGCCGGTACGAGGATGCAGTCATGGCCGCAGATTTGGCTGCAGCAAGCGCGCAGGCAGCGGCGATCGCAAAGCTGATTACTGATCAGACCAGTAGCCGGCTGCAGGCGGAAGCCAATTTCAAGATCCAGATTTTGAATATACTGAAAAGCAATGACGACCAGATAGGCCTGTTACTCAAGAGATCAGGTACTGCGGGGGTCTATCGCCTGATCAGCTCTTTGCTGACTTCCATTGGGCTGCTCCAGCCGTTCCCCGGCGGTCCAATATTCTTGGGTAAAGAAGCGATTGAAGAGCCCAAGTGGGAACGATCCAAACAGAACTAACTATCATCGACTGCCAAATTCCATTCATCATCTGTTCTTCTCCCTACTGTCGAAGCCGGGAGCGTAAGGGCGTGTTGCCCGTTGCCCAAATCAGCTTTTTCTGTGAAACCTTTGTGTGCTCCCCAATTTTCCCCAAGTTCAACCGCGAGCCCTGGGACCGCGGCAAGACGTCAGAGCCCGGAGCGTCAGCGACGGGTCC
>DASYPF010000203.1:0-7175 GCA_036006905.1 Acidobacteriota bacterium | reverse complement strand
CGGAATATGTCGGCGAGGCGATTCAGCCGCGACACATGATGTATATCAGCCTTTCGCTCGATCACCGAGTAGTAGATGGGGTGATCGGCGCTCAGTTTGCCGCCGAAGTGAAGCGCCTTTTAGAGTCGCCTGCGTTATTGTTCCTTTAGGGGCAAGAACCTTCAAAAAGAAAGTCCAAAGTCCAAGGTCGAAAGTCGAAAGTCCAGGATCTGATTGATTGGACTTTGGACCTTGGACTTTGGATTTTGGACCTGGAACTTTGGACACAACGGCACACAAGCATTGCCAATGACCTCCGTTGCTCGTGAGCAAGCAATGATGGAACTCCATCAGGTTCTGAATGAAAAGGGTGAGGTCGTCTCTGATCCGCCTGATTTACCCTCCAAGGCGCTGGTTCAACTCTATCGACACATGCTGCGCATCCGCATCATCGATGAGCGAATGATGACTCTGCAGCGCCAGGGACGTGTGGGTTTTTATGGGGCCTGCACAGGCCAGGAAGCTGCTGTCATCGGAAGCGCCTTTGCTCTCGAACCAGACGACTGGATTTTCCCAGCGCTCCGCGAAGGAGGCGCCGCACTGATGCGTGGTTATTCGCTGGAACATTATGTGGCGCAGGTGATGGGCGCCCGGGACGATCTGCAGAAGGGCCGCCAGATGCCCTGTCACTACGGTGACCGGTCCGTCAATTACGTAAGCTGGTCGAGTTGTATCGCCACTCAGTTGCCGCACGCCGTGGGAACGGCTCTGGCGATGAAGCTGAGAAAGAGAAGATCGCTGTCGATAGTATATCTGGGTGATGGCGCGACTTCAGAAGGCGACTTTCACGTGGCCATGAATTTTGCGGGTGTGCTCCAGGCGCCCATTCTGTTTTTCTGCCAGAACAATCAATGGGCGATCTCGGTGTCCGTCAAACAGCAGACGGCATCCGACACGATTGCGGTGAAGGCCCTCGCCTATGGGTTCGGCGGTATCCGCATCGATGGCAATGACGTTCTGGCAATCTACCGAGAGACTCGACGCGCAGTAGAATCGATTCGCCGGGGAGAGGGACCGGTTCTGATAGAGGCCCTGACGTATCGAATGGGTGCGCATTCTTCCTCCGATGATCCCAGCCGTTATCGCGATGAGCGCGTGACAGAAAAGTGGAAAAAGAAAGATCCGCTGCTGCGCTATCGTGCATATTTAGAGAGAAAGAAACTGTGGGATGAGGCTCGCGATCAGGCGGCCACCGACGAATTCCAGAGCGAAATGACCGCAGCAATTCAGAAAATAGAATCCACGGGCCCCCCCGCAAAGGAGACTCTTTTCGAGGATGTCTATGCCCGCAAGCCATGGCATCTGCAGGAGCAGGAAAGCGGGTGAAGTGGTTACGGGGTGCAGCGAGTATTAATTGCGGATTCGTTACGATTTCGGATTGCGGATTTCGGATTGCGGATTGACAAGTCGTCCGTTGTCAGTGGTCCGTTGTAATTAGCTTTCAGCAGTCAGCTTTCAGCGGGCAGCTATCAGCAATCAGTCTGTCAGCAATATATGGATGAGGGCTAATGGTCAACAGGTTGAGCTGAGTCCTGATGGCTGATAGCTGACCGCCGGTGGCTGAAAGCTACTGACGACGGACAACTGACAACGGACAGTTTCTCAATCCGCAATCCGAAATCCGCAATCCGCAATCCGCAATCGAATAGGGGAGATCATCAATGAGCACGAAACAAGTAGACGCGCTGGTGATTGGAGGAGGGCCCGGCGGGTACGCGGTCGCCATTCGCTTGGCGCAATTGGGGCAGAAGACGGCGCTTGTCGAGAAGGAGCGCCTCGGCGGAGTCTGTCTGAATGTGGGCTGCATTCCTTCCAAGGCATTGATCTCGGCTTCGAAATTAGTAGAGAAATTCAAAACTGCAGAGATTATGGGTATCAGCGCCGGTTCACCCAAGATAGATATGAGAAAGATGCAGCAGTGGAAGAGTGGAATCGTGGACAAATTAACCGGCGGCGTCGCGCATCTGTGTAAGGGAAACAATGTTGAGGTGATTCAGGGGACGGCGAGATTCAAAAGCAAGGATGAGGTCGAGATTAGCGGAGGGGGCACGGTCACCGTGCGTGCAAAGAATTTCGTGATTGCCACAGGGTCCCGGCCGGTGGAGCTGAAGGGGTTTGAATTTGGAGACCGGATTTTGAGCTCAACTGAGGCACTGGCGCTCGCTGAAGTTCCCAAAAAGCTGGCCGTGTTGGGCGGCGGCTATATCGGGCTGGAACTCGGCACCATGTATGCCAAACTTGGTGCGCAAGTCACGGTTGTGGAAATGATGGACCAGCTACTGCCAGGCTTCGATCCGGAAATCGTTCGGGTACTGGCTCAGAAACTTAAAAAACAGGGTGTCACCGCGCATGTCAATGCCAAAGCGACGGGTGTAGAGAAAACCAAGGGTGGAATCCGGTTGAGCGTGCAGATGGAAGAAAAGAATCAAACCATTGAGGCCGATTATTTATTAGTTACGGTGGGGCGTCGCCCCAACAGTGAGAATCTGAGTTTGGAAGCGGCGGGAGTCAAGGTGGACTCGCGAGGCTTCATTCCCGTGGATAAGACGCTTCGCAGTAACGTGAGCAATATCTACGCCATCGGCGATGTTATTGGAAATCCGATGCTTGCGCATAAGGCAAGCCGAGAGGCCGAAGTGGCAGCCGAGGTCATCGCCGGAAAATCGGACGAGGTTGACTATCGCGCCATTCCCGCTGTCGTGTTCACCGATCCGGAGGTGGCAACTACGGGGCTAAGCGAGAAAGAAGCGCAGGAAAAAGGCCACAAGACGAGAATAGGTAAATTCCCATTTGCAGCCAGTGGGCGGGCGATGTCAGTCAACGAAGCTGACGGATTTGTCAAGATCGTCATCGATGAGCAGAGTAAGGAAGTCTTGGGCGTTCACATAATCGGGCCTGACGCATCCGATCTGATCGCAGAAGCCACACTGGCTATCGAGATGGGGGCCTACGCCGAGGACATCGCCTTGACGATCCACGCTCATCCGACGCTCTCCGAAGCGGTCATGGAAGCCGCCAAAGTCTCCATCGGCGAAGCGGTGCATGTTTTGAACAAGTAATGGGACACGTGTCCAAAAACTTCGTACACGGACAAAGGCAGAACACACGGATTCTGGCTATTGCCGAGTTATCGGCCGAGAGGCCGAAAGTATTAAGAAGTTTCCGTGTTCTCGGCAGTATCCGTGTCCAAAAACTTCGTACACGGACAAAGGCAGAACACACGGATTCTGGCTATTGCCGAGTTATCGGCCGAGAGGCCGAGGGAGAAAGTATTAAGAAGTTTCCGTGTTCTCGGCAGTATCCGTGTCCAAAAACTTCGTACAACGGACAAAGGCAGAACAACACGGATTCTAGCTATTGCCGAGTTATCGGCCGAGAGACCGAAAGTATTAAGAAGTTTCCGTGTTCTCGGCAGTATCCGTGTCCAAAACCACTTCTTTATACCAGGACAATCCGCCTTTCAGACTATTGTCATAAACTCTTCGCTTACATTGCGGCCTTGGTCCGAAATTCAATAAGAGGCCGACCTCGTATGGCGTTGCCTTTAGATAATTAAGCAGTTGGGCTTCGTGTTCTTGTGTCAAAGACTTGTGAGCTTTGATCTCGACGATCACCAGACTATTTACTAACAAGTCAACCGCGTAATGCCCCACAATCGATTGATCGAAATATACCGCGATTGGAGCTTGCTGGATTACAGTTAGACCAAGATTCTGTGACGTGATGGCCATCGAGTTCTCATAAATCTTCTCTGAGAAACCGTATCCAAGTTTGCCGTAAACCTGGAAAAAAGCTTTCAGAATTAGGTCTGTGATCTGCCCGTGTTTGAAATTCGCTGACATCTTGATTACACATAACTGCTGTGGCGGCCGATTTGCGAAGCTATTTTGAACGGCAGAGTGAAGAAGCAAAGGCGAGCCCGTGAGGAATGAATTTTTACCAGTGATGCTTGGTTCGCTGTGGTGTCATAAATTATCGAGCACAGGGCACCTGCGTCCCGAGTTGAAGATCCGAGTTTCTGATGCTTTGGATGTAAACCTTTCCTGAAGTGTCCTATCTAAGTCATCGTGTTATTTCCATTATTGGGCAGAAACCTACATACAGTTAATCCATAAGACTGCGAGAAGCTTATGAGACGACCTTACCCTTCTATCCTTCTTATTTTGCTGGCTTTACTACTAGTACTCCCAGTGGCGTCTGGCGCAGAAACGGCACTGTCACGGAAGCCAGCGTCTACACCGCTGGACTCCTACAAGCCTTCGGCTCAAGAGCCGTGGGACTACGAACGGGCTGCGCACTTGCTGCGTCGGGCTGGTTTTGGGGGCGATTACAAGCAGGTGCAGGAGTTGGTTCAACTCGGGTCGGATAAAGCACTGGACCGCCTGCTTGAGTTCGATGCAGATGCCCTCACGCGCTTCGACGCGCGAGTCGCCGCCATGAACTTCGACTTGGGAGAGCGCGATGACATCAAGGGGTGGTGGATCTGCCGCATGTATTACTCCCCCGCGCCTCTGCAGGAGAAGATGGCGCTCTTCTGGCACAACCATTTTGCGACGTCGATGAGAAAGGTGCGGGCTCCCGAACTGATGGTCGGCCAGAACGAGCTGTTTCGTCAGTATGCGTTAAGTGACTTTCAGCGTCTGCTATTGGAAGTGTCCAAGGACCCGGCAATGATCCAGTGGCTCGACAACAGCAATAACCTGAAAGGAAAGCCAAACGAAAACTATGCCCGCGAGCTGATGGAGTTGTTCACCATCGGGATCGGCCACTACACCGAGCAGGACATCAAGGAAGCAGCTCGCGCCTTCACCGGTTGGCAAATGGATTTTAAAGGTTTTTGCTTCAGTCCTGAGCAGCATGACTTTGGCCAAAAGACTTTCATGGGGCAGACCGGCGAGTTCAACGGAGGGGATATCATCAAGATCATCATGTTGCAGCCAGCGACTTCAGAATACATCGCCAGAAAACTCTTCCAGTTTTTTGCATACGACGACCCAGATGACGCGGTAATCAAACAACTGGCATCGATTTTCGCGGCGAATCACTATCAGATTCGGCCGGTGGTGGAGAAGATCCTGCGGTCTCGCGCGTTCTTTTCGGAAAAATCGATGCAGGCCCAAATTAAAAGCCCTGTCGAATATGTCTTGGGAACCGCAAAGACGCTCAATCTGGAAGTGAACCCTCAAGGGGCAAAGATGCTGGCGCGCGCGGCTGCGCAAATGGGGCAGAATCTCTTTGAACCGCCCAGCGTGAAAGGTTGGGATGGAGGCCGCGCCTGGATCAATACGTCCACGCTGCTGAACCGGCAGAATTTCGTGCAGCAGTTGACCCGGAATCGAGCGCAGCAAATTTTAGAGCTGCGCAAGAAGCTCAGCATTGACAACACACCAGAACCTGACAAGGCGCTGGATGCCTATGCCAGAGCCTTGCTGCAGCGTCCTCTGTCCGAGAAGGATCGGGCCGCGCTGATGCCCTATGCGGAAAAAATAAGCCATGATACTAATCCTGGTTCCTGGCGGGAGTTGACATATCAGATTTTGTCGCTGCCGGGGTATCAGTTGAATTGAAAGTGTCAGTTGTCCGCTGTCAGTAGCTATCAGCTATCAGCTATCAGCAGCTATCAGCTATTAGCAGTCAGCTTTCAGTAGTTAGAGTCCCTCGCTCAGAGCTGACTGCTGATAGCTGATAGCTAATCACAACTGACAACTGACAACGGACGCTCGTAGGAGAAAACAATGACTAACCGCAGAGAATTCATAAAGAACGGAATCTTTCTGGCCACAGCGGGAAGCTTCTTGCCAAATTTCCTTGTGAGGACTGCTTTAGCCGAGGAGAAGCTCTCTTCCAATGACCGGCGCTTTCCGATTCTGGTTGTCCTGCAGATGACCGGAGGCAACGACGGCTTGAACACTGTGATCCCCTACAGGGATGATCGCTATTATCAGTTGCGTCCTACTCTCGGCGTCCAGCGCTCTTCAGCGTTATCGCTGACTGATGATGTGGGAGTGCATCCCGCGATGGCCGGCATGAAAGATCTTTACCAGGCCGGAAATCTGGCGGTGATCCAGAACGTTGGCTATCCGAATCCCAATCGCTCTCATTTCCGATCGATGGAGATCTGGCATACGGCCGCCCCCGATCATATCGAGCGGACGGGATGGATTGGCCGCTATAATGATAAGTATTTGCGGTCCCTGAAAAAGCCGCTGGCGGCGGTAAACATCGGACAGGAACAGCCACTTTCGCTGGTGGGAAACGGCGCTGCGATTCCTTCCATCGGCAGTCCGGCTCAGTACCGATTGATGGAACCGTCGAGCGACCCGATGGAGCCTCCCGCGAAATCTCATTCCATGGTCGACTTCATTGAAGAGACTGCGGTAAACGCCTACCAGAGCTCGTTGGATCTGCAGAAGGCTCTGAAGAGTTATCAGTCGAGTGTTTCCTATCCACAGGGCCCGCTCGGTGCAGGCTTAAAGCTGGTCGCGCAGATGATCGCTTCAGATCTCGGTACGCGCATTTATTACCTGTCGTTTGGAAGTTTCGACACTCACCGCAATCAGGACGGCCAGCACGCCAACTTGCTAAAGAGCATGAGCGACGCCCTGGTGGCCTTCTCTCAAGATATGAAACAAATGGCGAGATGGAATGACGTCCTGGTGATGACATTCTCCGAATTTGGCCGCCGCGTGGCCGAGAACGGCAGCCGTGGAACCGACCATGGAACCGCGGCGCCCATGTTTGTGACCGGTGGAAAAGTTCGGCCGGGCATCTACGGAGGCATCCCTGACCTTGGAGATCTGGACAACGGTGATCTGAAATACCGGATCGACTTCCGTTCTGTTTATTCCACGATCTTGCGAAACTGGATGCAGAGTGATCCGCGCCAGATTCTGGGTCAGGATTTTTCGACGCTTCAGTTTATTTAAGCAGTAGGGCGCAAGGCCGTGTGCCGTGGGTAGCTCACCGATAGTCAGAGCCCCGAGCGTAAGCGACGGGTCGCGCAGATTGTTACGTGGGCGCGACCCGTCGCTTACGCTCCGGGCTCTGACATGGGTGGCACCTGTGGCCCCGGAAATGTCCAAACTCCAGGGGCGAACGGCCCTGCACCCTTACGTTGAGACATTGTTGTGAACCGA
>DASYPF010000202.1:0-4218 GCA_036006905.1 Acidobacteriota bacterium | reverse complement strand
TCCACAATCCACAATCCGCAATCCACAATCCGCAATCCGCAATCCGCAATTCAGACAACTCTTCCCACCGCCTGCCCAATTAACTTCAACTGCTTCATCAGATCGGCAAATTGTTCCGGGAACAGGGATTGAGCGCCGTCGGAGAGGGCCTGTTCCGGGTTGCAGTGGACTTCGATCAGCAAGCCGTCAGCACCCGCGGCCACGGCGGCGCGGGCCATCGGGATCACCTTGTCCCGAATGCCGGTGCCGTGGCTGGGATCGACCAAAATAGGCAGGTGGCTCAACTTCTTCACCACCGGAATGGCGGAAAGATCCAGCGTGTTGCGCGTGTAGGTCTCGAATGTGCGAATGCCGCGCTCGCACAGTATCACCTCGTGATTGCCTCCGGACATGATGTATTCGGCGGAAAGGAGCAGATCCTCGATGGTGGCTGCCATGCCGCGCTTGAGCAGCACCGGGTGTTTTACTTTTCCCAGCTCCTTCAAGATGGTGTAGTTCTGCATGTTACGCGCGCCCACCTGAAAAACGTCTACGTAATCAAGCATCATTTCCAGATCGTTATGATCCATAATCTCGGAAACCACTTTCATGCCGAAACGGTCGGCCGCCTCGCGCATGTATTGCAACCCTTCTTTACCCAGACCCTGAAAGCTGTAGGGGGAAGTTCGAGGCTTGAATGCGCCGCCGCGCAAAAGTTTCACGCCTTGCCTGGCGAGCGCGTCAGCGGTGGCGTGGATCTGTTCCCGACTCTCGACCGAACAGGGACCGGCAATGATGGCCACTTGATTTCCGCCAATCTCGACTGCGCCCACACGCACTCGAGTTCCCTCGGGCTTGAAGGTTTTGCTGGAGAGTTTGTAAGGCTGCGTGATCCGGATGACTTCCTTCACGCCCGGCAATAGTTCGTAGTCGCGAGTGTCCACCACTTTTCCGCCGACCGCGCCCAGCAGGGTACGCTCCGCTCCGGTGGATCGGTGAACGTCGAAACCTTTTTCGGTCAGTTTTTCGATGACGGCGCTGATCTGTCCTTCCGAAGCGCCACGCTGCATGACAATCACCATTCTTAATCCCTCGCTGGTCTTATCAAATCAAAATTGCGGACTGCGGATTGCGGATTGCGGATTACGAGAACGGGGAATGGACGCTTGGTGTCCTTGGTGCCCTTGCTGGTTGAATATTCTTTTGCCACAAAGAGCACCAAGGACACAAAGCAGGCAACCATTGTAACCATTTCAGTAATCCGCAATCCGAAATCCGCAATCCGCAATTGGAGCGATCCGCATTCCTCAATAACGCTCATTCGTCACCCGACATTTCCATCGCCAGCCTGGCTGCCCGTCGGGCTTCGTCGATGATCCGCTCAAAGAGTCGCTGCAGCGCATCGGTCTGGAGCGGACCTTTATTAGCCCCGCAGACATTTTCAATGACTTGCACCTCCCTGTCCGGATCGTAAAGACTCTGCTGATGAAGACGTTTCAGCTTGCCAATTTCTACAGCGCAACGGGTACGCTCGTTCAGCAAATCCACTAGCCTTAAGTCAATCTCATCGATTTTCTTACGCCAGTCCGCGATATCCATGGCCCTCCTGTGGCGTTCGTTGTCCATTGTCCCTAGTCTGACCGCCAGCTAAAAGCGAATTTAGGACACGGAAGACACGGAGTACACGGCGCGGCCAAGCCGCAACCCAAATTGTGCACGCAGATTTTAACCACCAAGGACACGAAGGTCACCAAGGCCTGATTTGTCAGACACTGGAACTCTGGCTTTGTGTCCTTGGTCGCCAAAATTTCTTGTCCAAAAAACAAGATGTGACATGTTTGTATCACTGAGACAAAATCGAATTGCAAATCCCACAAAGCCAAATTCGCCATTCGACATTCGAAACTTCGTCATTTGCACTTCACATGGGTTGCTTCTACGAATGGGACAACGTACTCCTCAAATTTTTTTTCCCACGCTGGTTGGCCCACCATCTGGTGCAGTTTTTCTACGATGGCGCTTCCCACTACCACTCCGTCTGCCAGACTGGAGGCGTGCCTCACGTCGTCGGAGGTTCGCATCCCGAAACCAATTGCAATGGGAAGCGAAGAGTGACTGCGTATCAGTTCGATTTGCTGTTGCGTATCCCCGCTCAAAACGGTTTGTTTTCCTGTCACGCCCGTTCTGGCGATCAGATAAAGAAACCCGGAGCAGCAGGGAATGATCTTCTTCAATCTCGCTGCCGTCGTAGTAGGAGCAGCGAGGAACACCGTATCGATACCGTGGCTCAGAAAGCTGGGTCTATAATTACCCGCCTCTTCGGGAGTCAGATCCGAAATGAGCACCCCGTGCAAGCCCTTGGGAGCCGCCTCCCGCGCAAGCTTCTCCAGACCGAATTGGAGAATGGGGTTCAAATAGGTAAACAGCAGCAGCGGCGCGCTCAGATGCAGCTCGCTCAATTGTGCGAGCGTCTTCTCCAAAGAGACTCCGTTCGAGAGCGCCCTCTGGTAGCTGGCTTGAATGATCGGGCCATCCGCAATTGGATCCGAAAACGGAATTCCCAACTCAATGACGTCTGCGCCAGCCCGATCCAGCGCGCTCAAAGCGCGAGCAGTCGTCTCCAAGTCCGGATCTCCGGCAGCCAGAAAAGGGATGAAGGCTTTGCGGCCATCTTCTTTACATTTTTGAAAAACGTCGCTGATTCGGCTCATTCTCTTCTTTCAGGCAGAACGTCAGAAAAGTAGCAGGTCCCAGGTCAACAGGTCCCAGGTCAGCAGGTCTCGGTCTCAGCGTCGCGGTGTAGTCCTTCTATGATTCAGGGCGATTCACTCTTGACCTTCTGACTTGCTGACCTGCTGACCTGCCTGACCTGTGACTCCGACCTCCGACCTTGGACTTTCGACCTGCGACCTACGACTTGCGACCGAAGTTTCACTTCCCGATTTCCTTTTGTAATGTTGGCATGTCCTTGTCGCCTCTTCCGGATAGATTAATAATGACCAGTTTATTCCGATACCTCTCGCGATTCCGCAGCAGCTCCGCCACTGCGTGAGCGCTCTCCAAAGCCGGGATCAGCCCTTCTTTCTCGCTGAGCACGCGGCAGGCGTGCAGCGCCTCAGCATCATCGGCGCTGGTGAATTCAATGCGCCCCTGGTCATGCATCCATGCGTGCTCCGGGCCGATGGCGGCATAATCCAGGCCGGCGCTGACGCTGTGGGTGGCGGCGATCTGCCCGTCGGGGTCCTGCAGCACGTAGGTGTGGCATCCATGCAACACGCCGGGATTTCCGCCCAAGAAGCGGGCTGCATGATCGCCCAGCCGGGGACTGCGGCCGCCGGCTTCGACGCCCACCATGGCCACTGCTGCGTCGCCCAGGAATTCAAAGAACAGTCCCATGGAATTGCTGCCGCCGCCTACGCAGGCGATCAGAAAGTCGGGCAGCCGGCCTTCTCTCTCCAAAACCTGGGCGCGCGCTTCGCGGCCGATCACGCTCTGAAAATCACGAACCATTTGCGGATAGGGATGCGGACCCAATACCGATCCAAGCAGGTAATGTGTGTCATGCACGTTGGTGACCCAGTCGCGCATGGTTTCATTGATGGCGTCTTTGAGTGTCTGTGTGCCTGAGGTGACCGGTACAACCTCGGTGCCCAGCAGCTTCATCCGGAACACGTTCAACTCTTGCCGGGCCATGTCTTCAACGCCCATGTATACGCAGCATTGCAGACCAAACAGCGCGCACACGGTGGCCACGGCGACCCCATGCTGGCCCGCGCCGGTTTCAGCCACAATACGCTGCTTGCCCATCCTCCTTGCCAGCAGCGCCTGGCCAAGAGCGTTGTTGATCTTGTGCGCCCCAGTATGGCAGAGGTCTTCGCGTTTGAAATAAGTGCGATTGGCAAAATCGGAAGACAGCCGCGCGGCAAAGGTAAGTGGCGTTGGCCGCCCCACGTATTCAGCCAGAAGCGACTGCAATTCCTTCTGGAATTCGGGATCGCTCGAGCAGCGAAGATATGCGGCTTCCAATTCCTCCAGCGGCGCCATTAAGGTCTCCGGCACAAACTTGCCGCCATAAGGGCCGTAATGACCGGAAGCATCGGGGCAATCCAAGGGTCGCAGGTCGAAGGTCGAAGGTCGAAAGTCACCGGACTTCGATATTCCGGTGGCCCTCTTCTGCTTTGCAGTGCCACTGCGTTGGCCTTTGACTTTCGACCTTCGACCTTCGACCTGCGACTTAGA